>DAISWR010000001.1:0-24422 GCA_036826255.1 Nanobdellota archaeon
TAAGAATAAAGTTTATATATTGATATAAAAGCTTTTCTATATTCATGCTTAATTTGCCAATCCAGGGTATAGAATTCTTTTCTAAAGGGAAAAGAGGAGTAGTTTATACAGGTACGTATAAAGAGAGAAAGGTTGCTATTAAAGTAAAGAGGCCTACAAGTAATGCTGAGAGTGCTATAGAAAATGAATATTTTTGGTTGAAAAAGTTAAATCCCTATCAAATAGGACCGAAGGTTGTTTTTTTTAAGAATAAAGCTCTAGTTTATGAGTTTGTAGATGGTAAGTACATACTGGACTTTCTTAAAAAAGCTAGTAAAAAAGAGGCATCTAAGATTTTAAAAGAGGTTTTTAGGCAGCTTAGGATTATGGATAAGTTAAAAGTAAATAAAAAAGAGATGCACAAGCCTCTAAAGCATATTATAATCGGCAAAAAAGTTGTTTTATTAGATTTTGAAAGGTGTTACAAAAGCAACAAACCTAAAAATGTTACTCAATTTTGCCAATTCTTATTAAGGAGGAAATTAATTAAAGTTAAAGAGAATGATTTCATAGAACTACTAAAGGGTTATAAGAAAAATCTTGATAATAAGAGTTTTAATAAAATTTTGAGACTAATCTGATCTGTTATATCTTCTTTTTTTAGGCCTTTTAACAGGCTCGTCTTTTTGTTTTAATAATCTCATAGCATAATTTACAGGATTTTTTACTTTACTGCAGATATTCTCAGGACATTTAACACCTAGACTAGAATAATACATTTCATTACTACAATTTGGAGGCATTATTGCTTTATTTTGCCTTTTATTCCAATCAACTTGCGCTTTTATGTAACCATCTCTTAAAGGTTCATAATTTTTTTTGTTCCATTCCAATAAGAAGTTCTCCATCTCATTAATATTCCAACCCATACTTTGCAGGAAGTTAATAAGGATGAAAACTGCTCTTTTTCTCCCATCTGATTCAACGCCTTTTAATATCAGTTTAATACAATTAGGAAAGTATTTCTCATCTTTTATTGCTATTTTTGGTAAAATATACTTACTTTGGTTCAATTTTAATGGTTCTTCTTTTTTAGTTTTTGACATCCAGTCATATGCTTGTATTATTAAACTGGATGCTTCTGGTTCTTTTAGCTTAGATTCATCCAAGAATTTTATTTCATATGAGACATTTTCAGGTTTTGCTTTAGCAATCTTAAAATTCTTCAATTCAGATTCAGTTAATGGGAGCGATACCAGGCCTTTTTTTTCATTAATAGAATAAGCTGCTCTTATCATATGCCTACTGGAGATTAATGCTGGGTCTATATTGATAA
Source organism: Nanobdellota archaeon (assembly GCA_036826255.1). Lineage (GTDB taxonomy): Archaea > Nanobdellota > Nanobdellia > SCGC-AAA011-G17 > JAGVZH01 > DAISWR01. The sequence goes on from DAISWR010000001.1 coordinate 1,316, forward strand.
CTGTATAAGGATCAAATTGTTTATCTTTAATTAATGTTGCTTCAGGCTTGTTTGTAGCATTTGCTATTTCTTTTAGAGATGTTAAGGATAATATTCTTTCTGATAAATGCGGTTTTATTAGATCTTTCAAGTAAGAGCCTATAACTTTAACGCCCTCAGGAAATAATAATTTAGTTTTTTTATTAAACACAGTTTCTGGGAATGCTTTTGATGGAATCCCTATATGAAAACCAGTAGAGCCTGAATATTTAATAGAGATATTATTTATATCGTGAAACTTTAAAGCTTCTACTAAAAGCAGGGCTGCTTCTTTTGCATACTCTAAGAATTTTGTATCTAAATCTAGAATCAAGCTCCAGCCTATTCTTAAGTCGTCTAATTCTCTTTGGGTCATCCCACTTTTTAGTCTTAATGGATCTGACCATTGCTCTACAGACAAGTGGAAGCTTGTAGCCCCTTGTTTAGCCAATGTCAGAACATCATCTTCAAATTGCAGAATATCAGGCCTTCTCCCAAAGGTTTCAGCATTAAACATTACTGCAACTTCCCTATTTACAGCAGATTCTACTAAAGCCTTTTGTATATCTTTTCTGGAATAATAATCTAAGCAATTAACACCCATTTTTGCTTAAAAGAGAAGAATATTTATATAGTTTGTGTATAAAATATATGCAGAACTAAATATCTATATTAAATAATGGAAAAGGATTTTATATAAATAATTAGTTCTTATCTACTTCTTGCATACCTTTTAGGAGTTCTTGCTGGATATTTTGCATATCTTTAGACATTTCGTGCATATTATGCTCCACTTCCAAAGCTAGGTCTCCCATGTTCTTTATCTGCTTATTAACAAGATCTTTTGTCTCATCTAGACTCTTAACAACATTAACCTTAGAGCCAACACTAATATTAAGTTTCTTATTATCTTTTAGATTTGCTTTTGCAAAAATTCCGCTTCCTAATGGAACTAATACCTCTGTTCCTTCTTTAGTTTTTTTTATTTCATTCAAAGTGTCTTCCACAACTTTTAATTCCCCTATATGATGCAAGATATTAGTTAATTGTTCATTAATTCTTTGCAGCTGATGCTCTTTTGTCTGCAGTTCAATATATTTTTTCTGTAATTCTTCCTCTGCCATATTTATTTTTTAGAAATCTGTTTTTTCTCCCTTTTTTGACCTGTCTTATCTATTTTAAACCCCTCTTTTTCTAGTAATTCCCTAATATTGTCTCCAGTTTCTTCTTCTTTTATCTTTAGGATTTTATTTAAAGGCTCTAAATGCTTTATATTGCATTTTTTCCTTCTAACATTACCTTCTATCAGAACATGGTTGTCGTCTAATTTTTTTATGACTACAGCTATCTTGTTACTGTCTCTTCCAGCTATTTTCATGCAGACTCTGCCTATGTCTAATACCATTTTACATTAACCTTGCTCTTTGTTTTAGTGTTTGTCTCATACAATTAGAACATAAATTTCCTGCAAATGCTCTTGACGGCACTTTTCTTGTTTTAGCAGTATTCCTCATTATATAAGGCCTTTCTCTTAAAACCCCTTTTAATACAGCCCCACAATTTCCACATTGATGTTTAGATGGCTTTCTTTTTAAGTGAAATAATTTAGTCTTGCCTCCTGGGAGTTTTTTGTATACTCTTCTAAAGGTTCTCGATTTATATCTTCCTCTTACCATTTTTAATGCACCTTTAATATCTTTCTTATAACCATACTAAATATAACAGATACAATAACATATACCCATATCCAACCATCTATAAACCACAAGAAATTTAAATCTATTCCTTGGAAAACTGTTCTTAGCCAGTTAAATACCAGTATTAAAGGTAGAAATGTGAATAGTAATGGCCTAAAAGAGTGCATCATATATTTCATCTGCACTTCCATCATTGGTTTTTGAAGTGCTAATACTTTTTGATGGTCGTGCTTATTTTCTTTTATCTGTTTTTGATAATCCTTTAAGGTGTCTTTCCATTCTTTCATTAAATGTTGCTTTGTTAGAAATTTATAAGCTAATGTTATTAATAAAGTTAAGATGAACGATACTACTATCAAACCAATTAAAGGATTCAATATTACTAAATCTCCAAATACAAAGTTGAGAGATTTATTCAAGAAATTAAAAAATCCTCCACCTACTTGAGCCAATGCTATATTTTCTTCAATAGTTATGTTACTTATGGTTTCATTGATTGGCATTTAACCACCACCCATTACTTTTCTTAAAGCCGGATTCATATCCATCATATGCTTTTGAGCAATATCTTCATAAAGCTGGTATATTATCATAACAGCAAGTAATAATCCTGTCCCATTTGTTAAAGCGCCTGATAAATCTGCCATCGCTGCTAGGAATCCTACGGTTAATGCGCCCATAACAGTTAAGGGTGATATATACCTGTCAAGTATTTTTTCTAAAACTCTTTGATCTCTTCTAAATCCAGGCACTTGCAATCCTGATGCCATTATCTGCTTTGCTTGAGATCTAGCATCCATTCCAGCTGTTTGGACCCAAAAGATAGAGAACAAAACAGAACCGCCCATTAATAAGACTGTATAAACCAAGGACTGCAATAATGTAGTAGATGTAGCAGATCCTGTAATTATATTTTGTAATATGTTGGGAGAATAAACCCAGGCTACTAAGCCTGATATTGGGACATTCCCTGCAAATGTTCCTAACCAAGGATGCCCCCAGCTTTCTAACAGCCTAGCCCACAATTGTATATTCGCTAATAAAGCTGCTATTAAAATAACTGGGATGTTGGATGTATAAATAAATTTCAGAGGCCATCTTATTCCATGCCCTCTAATTCTTCCAAAGCTTAAAGGAATTTCTACTTTCATTGCTTGTGCATAAACAGCTATCAGGAAGACTATGATCGTTGAGGCAATAGCTGCTAGTGCTAATGAAGCTCCGATTGTATTTCCTGAAGTTAAAGAATTGATTAAAACAAATATAACTCCTGTTGGGGCTTGTCCTGTTCCTAGTGCCAGAGTTCCTGCTGATGTTAACGGTGAGAAGGCTCTTATGAATATTTGTGCTGATACGCCTGCTGCAATAAACAAGCTAACTCCAGATCCAAATCCCCATTTTTGTACAACTTCGTCCATAAATAATATTAAAACTCCTCCTATAATCAATTGTAGGATAAGCATCCACTGCATCCCTAAATAAGCCCCGCCTGTTAAGCTAGGACTTGGAGATAAACCTCCCATAAAAACATAGATTAAAGCTTCAAATACAATAAAGAATAGTGCAAGAAATTTCTGAATCCCTTGGAATCTCTTTTTACCTTCGGCTGTTGTTAAATCTAATTTTAATATTCCTGACCCAGCTAACAGCTGTAAGATGATGGAAGCTGTTACGATTGGTCCTATACCTAAAGACACTATAGAACCGAAGCTTGCTCCTAATATTAATGATAAATATTCAAACTGTTGCAGGGCATTTTCCCCTAGACCATATAAAGGAACTACGCTTAAGATAAAGAATGTAACTAAAATCAGCAAAGTCCATTTTAATTTTATTTTAAAACCCAGATACTTATTAACCGGACCACGAACTTCTGGCAGATTAGAAAGGAATGTTTGAATCGCGGACATTTTATTCCAAATTTAGAGCTGTTACCTCTCCCCCTACTTTTTTAATTTTCTCAATAGACTTTTTAGATGCTGATTCGACACTGATTTTAAATTTCTTAGTTATTAACCCTTTTCCTAATAATTTATTATAGCCTAGTTTTGTTAAGTCAATTTCTATAAATTCGCTGGTTTTTTTTGCTAAACCTTTTGTTAAAAGTGAGTTTGCTTTTTGTTCTAAATCTTCTATATTTATTACTTTAATTATTTTTTGCTTTTTCTGCGGTAATTTAAACCCTCTTTTTCCAAAGTATTCATTTCCATACAAGTTCATTATAGTAGGTTTTTTCTGGTCTGCTCTCTTACCAGTACCAGCCATACCTCTACCACCTCTATTGCCAGCCCCTCTATGTTTCTTTTTCGCTCCCCAACCATGGGTATGGGATCCTCTCTGCCTTGATCTCTTAGTTCTTTTATTGATTGACATTTTATAGCATCCTTCTGATTAAATCATTTATTTTATCTTTTCTATAACCTAATACTCCTCCTAAAGAAAAAGGGACTTTGGTTCCTTTTCTTTCATAACCTTTTATAGGAGGGTGTAAGCCAAAGAATAATTTCATTCCAGGAATATCTTTAAGTTTTCTTTTAGATTCAAAAAAGTCTTTTGTAAAGGTATTAAGATCTGTATTTAATTTTTGTTTTATGAAATCATTTATGGTTATTTTTTTGGTAACAAGCTTAGCTCTTTTCTCAAGGAGTAATTTAAATGTTTCCTGGTCTATTTCTCCCCAGGTTATATGGTCTTTAAGTCTGTTTACCATACCTAAATTTGATGGAGTATTCTCTAATACAACACAATTGTTTTTCTTGTATGCTCTCAACATTTTGAAAGTGTCTTTTATTTCCTTTTTAAGGTCGTTTTTTCCACTAATTCTGATCACTGCTATCTTGCTCATTTTGAACTTCCTTCTAAAATTCCACTTTTATCAATATGCTCAGGTTTAATTTTTATTTTCGTTAATTGCTTAAGGGCTTCAAAACATGCTCCCAAAAGATTAATCCTTGTGGCTGTTTTTCCTTTAGTTTTTGAATAAATATCTGTTATCCCAGCTAACTCCAATATCTTTTTGCATTCATCTTGCACACATAAACCAGTACCTCTTGGTGCTGGCATTAGCTTTATTTCTGAACTACCTAACTTTCCATCAACTTGGAATGGTATAGAATGATAAGATTTACATGCGCAGTGCCATGATCCACAACCTCTTCTTATCTTAATTATATTTAATTTAGCTATTCTAGTTGCTTTTTCTCTAGCTGGGACTGTTTCTTTTGCTTTTCCAAAACCCAGCCCAACATAACCATCTTTATTTCCAACAGCAACCATAGTAGCGAATTTTGGTTTGTTACCTTCTCTTGTTTTTTTCTGAGTTTGCCTCCAGATACTTCTCTTACCTCCACCAAACTTACCTTTCGATTGACCTACTTCTAATAGAGCGAGTTCTAAGTTGGGCAATAGAATATCTATTATCTCAGTTTCTAAAATCTTAATACCTTTGTCTAATATCTCGCTTATATTTTTTATCTCTCCGGCATTAACTTTTTTACCTAGAGCAGTTTTTGGTTTCCAAGACTCTCTTTGTATTTTTTTTATACCAGTCTCTTCTTCAGGCGTTTTTATAGCCTCTTCCAATACTTCTACTTTTTCTTCTAATTTTGCCATTTTAAATTGCTAATATTTTGTTTTTTATCTCATCAAAATGCTTTTCAAATTCTTCTGGTCTTAGATTATTCTTTAGATATTTTGAGAATTGTCTTCCATATCTTTCTTTATTTTGATAAAGTTGCTCTGCATAAGCTTTGATATTTGAACCTCTTATTAACTCTTCTTTTGGCAGGATAGTATCTGAATGGGCTACTTTTATGCCACCATCTAAAACTCCTTTTAATGCGGCATATATTGATGAACCACGTATGCTTTTTTGTAATCCGAGATCTAGTATACAGTCTTTAACTTTTGATTTTGTCTTTAATCCAGCCAGCAAACCTATTAAGTATGCTGATGCTCTACTTCCCCCATGTGCTTTCCAGCCTAATTTATTAATATTCATTTTAGTAAATGTTGCTATAGTCTTGTCTCCATTAGGGGTATATTCGATAAACTGAATAATTATATTGTTTAATTTCTTTCTAATGACTAACCTAGTCTTTCCAGATTTAAGTAATTCTAATCTTCTTGCATAATCTGTTTTTCCTTCTTCTTTCCTTCTATAATTTCTATTCTTTCTTGCCATTTTTATTTATTAATCCCTGCTCATCTAGGTATAATTTTATATGCCTTTTACTTCTAAAAAATCCTCCTTTAACTTTCTTAAATAAGGATCTATAATCTTGCGTGGTTAGCATTTTTTTATTTTTTAGTTCCCTTAAGAATGCCCTTTGGAGTCGGACTTTTATCATCCATTCTTGTTTTGGGTTTAATCTAGCTCCTTTTGTACCTTTCTTAGAACCTTCTCCTTTTCTTCTCCCTTTGCTTTTTTGAATCTTTATTTTTTTAGATCTGAACCCTGAGATTCCTCTTTTCTGTTTTTTTTGTATAGCCTTATCTCTAATTAACGATCTTATGTCTGTCTTTGTTATAGACTCCTTTATCTCATCTAATCTATTGGTATCAAACCAAATTCTCTTTGGGCTGACATCAAGCACAGACGCAGCTATTCTTTTTTGAACCTTTAAATCCATTTTAAGTTGAAGTTGCCCTCTGCTGTAAAGCCTTTGTTACATCTTTAGAAGCTTGTTTAATCTGCTTTTCGTCAGATTTTGGTTCAGCTTTTTTGTCTAAACCTTCAATAGCTTTTTTTGTCTCTTCTTTCTTAGTTTCTTCCTTTTTTTCTTCCTTGGTCTTTTTCTCTTCAGCTACTTTTACTGCTTTTTCTTTTGCTTGTTTTCTTTCTTCTAGTTTTTTCTTCGTTTCTGTTTTTCTTTGAGAAAAATTTTCTTCAATTTTCTTTAAATAATCATCAATATTCTTAACATTACTTATAGGCAAGTTTAGTTCCTTAGCTCTTTTTAGTATCAATACCTTTTTTCTAGTTCCTAACCTACGATGAAGAATGCCCACTTCTGATTTTTTTTCTATTTTATTCAGATCTAATAAAGTTTTTACTATTACCTCTTTTAATCCGGCCCTATTTAATCCTCTTATAACTTTGTTTGAACCATAACCTATGGATGGTTGTTTTTCATGACCTTTGAATTTTCTTCTTGATTTAGAATGGATACCTCTAGGTCTTCTCCAAACTTGGGCTAATCTTTTATACCTTTTCCCTCCTTGTCTTATAAAAGCGGGTTTCTTCCTTCTTTGGATAGTATTCTTTTCCATTTTTTATGCCTTAGCTTTCTCCACTATGTAAATTCCGTCCTGAAAAACTCTTCTATCTCTATTTGTTATTCTAGTTGATTGTTCAATATTACTTGCTGTTTGACCAAGTTTCTCTATATCTGATCCTTCTAAGGATATTTCATTTCCCTTAACCTCAACCTTTACACCTTTTAGTAATGTTGCTTCTCTCGGGATTTTTTCTCCTAAGAAATTCTTAATCTTGAGCTTACTACCTTCTACATTAACACTCATAGGAAAATGTCCTGAGCAGATTTTTAATTTATATTTAAATCCTTTAGATAACCCATCCAACATATTTTTTACAGATGATATAAGAGAAGATATTACCCTTTTCTCATTTCTAGATGCTCTTTTTGATGATAAGATTATCTTATTATCATAGACTTCTACTTTTACCCACTTCTCTAAGATATTCTTAGATAATTCTCCCTTTCCACTTTTCATGCCTATTACTCCAGATTCTATCTTAACTTCTACCCCACTGGGAATTTCTGCTTCTCTTTTAATTTCAGATTTTTTCCTTTTCATTTTTAATAGCAATAAGCTAGAAGTTTTCCGCCTAGCCCTTTCTCCATTGCTTCATTATAAACCATAACACCTTTTGACGTTGATATTATTAAAATGCCAAAGCCTTTAGCAGGTAAATATCTTGTTTCAAATTTTTCGAAATCGCTTTTTTTAACACCATACCTTGGCTTTATAGAGCCACATTTGTTAACAGATCCTAAAAGATTTAACACGATACATTTTTTATTGCCATCTGCTACAACTTTGAAAGATCCTATGTAACCTTTCTTGTTTAATATATTGAGTACTTCTAAAGTTAGTTTGGAGGCTGGTTTGATTATACATTCCTTCTTTCCAATCTTTTCGCAATTTATTATCTGCGACAAAGCGTTTGATAATGTATCATTTAGTGTCATTTTAACTGTATTTCTTAAACCCCAGATCTTTTGCTATATCTCTAAAACATTGCCTACAGAAATCAAGACCATATTTTCCTATGTGGGCTCTATACCTCCCACATCTACTACATGTTCTTGAACCTAAACCGAATTCTCGTTTTTTAGGAGCGTTATGCTTAATGAATTTGTTCATTTTAGCAGGTTTTATCTTTAATTGCTTGAAAACTTTTCTATAGTCTTTTGCGGTCATTTTATTCTTCCACCTTTATTCCAAATTTATTTTTTACAAAACCTATTGCTTCTTGCATTGATATTTTATGCCTAGGGGGAAGCTCTCTAGCTTGGAGCTTTCTTTTCTTTACCCTTGATCCTGGCCTCTCTAATGTTATAGCTACGCTTAACCCGATTATTCCTACTTCGGCATCATACTTTGCATCAGGAATATCTAGATACTCTTTAATGCCAAAAGAAAAATTGCCTTGATTATCAAAATGACTTATAGCTAATATATCTCCCCTAGCTCGCAATAATCTTGCTAACAGCTCTTCAGCCTTTTTACCTCTTAAAGTTACTTTACATCCTACTACTAACCCTGGTCTAATACCTAAGGTTGGTATCCTTTTCTGCGTTATAGTCTTAACGGGTTTTGATTCTGAAAGAGCCTGTAATAATTTTATTCCTTTATTAGCTTTATCCGGTGTTGTTCCTGTACCTATATTAAGCGTCACTTTTTCTATTCTTATTTCTTTCATAGGGTTCATTTTAAAGTATTGATTTGTCCACGACAAATGTATAATCCTTCAGCGTTTCAAATGTTTCATTACCTTTTTTTAGTTTTATTCTATGAGGACTATTACCCTTAGAAAGGCCAATTTCATCCAAAATTGCTGTTTCTCCTTTATGTTTCCCATTAATTAAATAAACAGAGGCTCCTTTTTTAAATTCCAAATGATCTTTAATTTCATTTTTATCAAGATTTAATACTAAAGTGTCTCCAACTTTGTATTCTTTATTATTAGTAAGTTGATTTCTGCCATCTAAGAAGTTTAGCTGTAATTTATTTTTTCTTAATAAAGTTTTATTAATTATTTTGCACAACTTTAAACTAGCTTTTTCCTTAGGTATTTTATTTAGACTAAATTTTCCATTTTCTCCGATTAATACCACATAATATTCTTTAGTAGAAGGGATTGATATTATATCCATTATCCCAATAGGGTACTTATAATCCTTTACTATCTCATTATTAACTAATACTTTTCCTTTGTTTAGAATAGTTTTAACTTCTTTTGTAGTTGAAGCATGATTTAATACATTCTTAAGTAATAAATTAAGGGGTATTGATTCAATAAGTTTATGAGGCCCAGACCTAGGTCTAGTTATAAACCTTATACCCTTTCTTTTTGTCATTGGCCAAGATTTTGGCGCTACTAATCTTAGTAAGTGGTTCTGTACCATTTTATTTTCCTATCAACCCCTTTTGTCTTTTTTTATCTTCTAAATTTAATTCTGTAATTAAGAGATTAGATGGGTGTAGCGCGCGAGGTTTTTTTGACCCGTCTTTTTTTGTTATTGCTATGCCCGTGATGTATATCTTTGCATGCTTTACATCTACCCTTTCTACTTTTCCTGTTTTTTTCTTAAATTGCCCCCTCATTATTTTTATAGTATCTCCTTTTCTTAGTCTTAAACTTCGTTTTTTATATCTTATTCTGAGCTCTTTTGTTAGATGGGCTTTTACAAATTTTTGTTTTATATGTAAGGGAGCATTATATTGATACTTCCTTTGCTTTCTAGGATTTTTACTTGATTTCCATGCTGTTGAAAATTCTGTTTTCATTTTACACCACAAGGCCAGCTAATTTTGCTATTCCTGGCCACCTTTCAGTAGCCTCCTTTGCTATCGGACCTTTTAGGATTGTACCTTTGGGATTTCCCTTTTCGTCCTTCAATACCACGGCGGCATTATCTTCAAATTTTATTCTTGTACCATCCGGTCTACGATATTCTTTTTTTTGTCTAACAATTATTGCATCTACTACCTGCTTTCTCATACTTGGTATCCCTTTAACTACAGAGGCTTTTATTATATCACCAATTCCTGCCGCTTGTATTCTTCCTTTTACTGTTTTATGACCTATAACAGAGATTAATCTAATTACTTTAGCGCCTGAATTATCACATACGCCTATTTGGGCCATATGATTTAGCGATTTTACAATCCTAGCTTTTACTGCTTTCATCTTTTATTACCTCAATTAAAACAAAATTTTTCATTTTTGACAATGGCCTACACTCCATTAACTTTACATTATCACCTTTAACCGCATTTATGCAAGCTGGATTATGCGCGTGTATTCTTGTTCTTCTTTTTTCAAATCTTTCATATTTTGGCAAGTAATGCAATCTTGGAAACTCTACTTTTACTGTTTTATGCGCTCTTGCAGTGATTACCCTCCCAACAAGCAGTCTTCCCCTAACTCTTAGACTACCATGAAAGGGGCATTTTTTATCTTTGCACTCTTGACTAGGATACTTCACATTTATTCCAATAGTTTTTGCTTTTTTCATTTTATTTTAGTTTTAATTTCAGTCTATCTTCTGGTCTTGCGACCAAAATTTTACCATTTACTCTAACCTTTTGATTTTTATACTTAAACTCGATAGTAATCTGTTCTTTAATCAAGATTACTTCTTTATGCTCACTTTCAATTAATAGGGTATTTCTTGTTTCGTCCATTACCTTTCCTTCAAGGCCTATCAAACTTTTATTGGTGGCATCTACGACGCTTATTTTTGTGCCTATTAATTCGCACCCAGCAACTTCTTGTGGTATTATTTTCATCTTAACTAACCTTTATTGTTTCTGGGGCAAAACCAAGTTTTATCAGTTCTTCCTTGACTTTATTTTTGTGGTCACCTTGAAGTTCAATGGTATAATTTTTAACTGTGCCACCGCAAGCAAATTTGGATTTTAGTTTCTTTGTAACTTCTTTTATATTGACTTCCTTTTCTTTTATCCCTCCAATTACAGTAGTTAATTTACCAAATTTCCTACTAACTAGCGAGACTTTAATTTCTTGTTCTCCCTTGGCTATAGTCTCACAAGCGCAGAGATCTTTTGGAAGCCCACACTTTGAACAAATTTCACTCATGTGCTTTTTTCCTTACCTCCTCAGAGCTTTTTTGCTCTAGTTTTTGAATATGTTTAGGTAATCTTTGCAATAACCTTGCAATTGTTCTTCTGACTTCTTTGACCCTTCCTGGATTTTGTGGAATAGTCCCAGTTGATATTTGTGACCTTATTTTAATCATTTCTTTTCTCAATTCTATCAATTTCTCATTTAATTTCTTTTCATCCATTTGCTTTAATTCAGTTTTTTTTATCAGGGCCATTTTCTTTATTTTCCATAGGTGCCTTTTTTGGTTTTTGAGATTTCTTTTTTGTTTCTTTTTTTGGTATCTTTTTAATTATTTTTGATTTCTTTTCATCCTTAACTTTAGGCTCTTCAATCTTTACTTCTCTTGGTGCATCTAAGACTGTTATTTTATCCGGCAATTTTATGTCTGGGGTCATTATCATGATTTTTATGCCAATTGTTCCACTTTTTAGATTTGCGGCGATTTTTGCTTTTTTAACATAATTTTGAGCTAGATCCCCTGATTTCTTCATATGGCCTGCTGAGAATCGCCAAGATTTTGCTCTTGCGCCTGGAACCCCTCTACCGCCTATAACTACCTCTGCTCCTATCGCCCCAGCATCCATTATCTGTTGTAAAGTCTTGTAACCAACTGACTTAAACCTTTTAGGGCCATATTTTTCTAAAGTCGAGGCTATTCTCTGTGCGGTTATTTCTGGATCAAGGAATGGTTCTGGTACTTCCCCAATTTCTATTTGAGGATTCTCCATGTTAAACTTTGTTTTTAATACCTTCGTTAATCTTTTTATGTTATCTCCTCTTACGCCCACTATTAAACCTGGTCTTGTGGTGTATATTATAACTCTTTCTCCTAAGGGGGTTCTTTGTATTTCAGTCCTGCTATGCCCCGCTTTAGAAAATTGCTGGGATATGTAATCTTGAATCTGAAATTGTTTACTCTTCTGTTTTATAAATTGTCTTTCTATCATTTTTGCTTATCCTCTTTCGGCTTTGTTTCTTTCTCCATCTCTTCTGTAACAACCTCAATATGTGTTCTTTTCATTTTTTGTCTGCTTTGTCTACCTCTATGCCAAATCCTAGAACCATAATCTGCCTTTATGTGTTTTATCACCAAATTATCTGTATTCAACCCTTTATCCTGGGCATTTGTTTCTACTTGGTTTAGTAATTTTAGTATATATTCAGAGGCTTTTATTGGATATCTTCCTGCAGCAAGAGGTCCTCTTTTATGCCCCACATTGAGTTTAAATCTCTTAAAGGGTATCGGAGTTTTTAATTTTATTACGCGCTTTAAGATTTCCTTTGCTTTTTCTAAAGGTTTGGATCTTATAGCACTACATATTTCTATAGATTGCTTTGTTGATATTGGTAAGTCTAGTGCCATAGCTCTAGCAGAATGTTCTTTCTCTGATATTATGGTATAGTTTGTTTTCATTCTTATTTGGCTGCTATTGCTTTACTTGATTTAGTTGCTCCTATTCCAGCTGCTGAATGTTGGACTTTTTTCCTTGTTAGTGCCATCTCACCTAAGTAATGGCCTATCATCTCAGGTATTATTAGGATATCACTAAACTCTTTTCCATTATGAACTGCTAATCTAATTCCTTCCATCTTTGGCAATATAACCATGTCCCTACAATGTGTTTTTATTCGTTTGTTGTATTTGCCTTCTATAGTTAAATTGATTTTTTTTAGCATTATTTTTTGGGCATTGGTAAAACCTTTTTTTAGAGATCTTCTCGGTCTAGCTGACAAAAGTTCCATAAACTCCTTGTCTGATATTTTCTTCAATTCTTCCAAAGTTTTTCCTCTAAAGGTGAATACTTTTGCCATTTTACTTCTTTATCCTTCCAGTTCTCCTTGAACTTATAGTACCAACCTTTCTTCCAGGTGGTGCAAATCTAGGAGCTATTTTTGATTTTCCAATATGCCTACCTCTACCAGATCCAAATGGATGGTCTACAGCGTTCATAGCAACACCTGATGTCCTTGGGTATAGCTTGCCTTTTGCCCTCATGGCATGGTGTCTTACTCCAGCTTTGACAAATGGTTTTTCTTGTTTACCTGAACCAGCAATCACGCCAACTGTTGCTCTACAGGCTGGTAAGAAGGTTTTCTGTTTTTTTGATGGAAGCTCTATTGTTATTAAATCAGGGGACTTGCTTAATATTCTAGCTGTTGTTCCGCCGGCTCTTACTAATTTTCCACCATCTCCTGGATTGATTTCTATATTGTAAACTGTTGATCCTTCCGGAAGATTTCTCAGCGGTAGAGTATTGCCTATATTTAACGGTGCATTAGCACCAGACGCTATTGTGGAGTTTGTTTGTAAACCCTCGGGAGCAAATAAATATAATCTTTCTCCATTCTCATATTCTACGTATGCTAAAGGAGCTGAATGCCCGGGGCAATTAAGCATATCTTTTACCTTCCCATATAAGACCCCATTTTTTTCTATATTATCGTATTCCCTATGTTTTACTTTAGCTTTCCATCTAAATGAATGTGCTCTATAAGTTGCTGTTCCCCTTCCCCTTCTCTGTGATATTATTCTTTTTCCCATTTTACATTAGACCTAATTCAGTTGCAACATCAATCGCAAGAGTTTCTGGTGAAAGTTTAATATAAGCTCTTTTTTCGCCTTTTTGATTTATAAGGGTAGTAACCTTTAGTACCTTAACTTTGAAGATTTGTTCGACTGCTTTTTTTATATCATCTTTTTTTGCTTTTCTATCTACAACAAACAAAAGTTTATTTTCCAATTCCATTAATCTAACAGCCTTTTCTGTTGATAACGGGTTTTTTATTACAGCATATGGGTCCATTTTAATTGAATAAGTTCTCTTTTCTTAAAGTTTCGATTGCATCTTTGGTGTAAATAGTAATCCTACCTGGAACTCCTCCAGGCGCTAGTAATCTTGTGTTAATTGCTTTTATCTGTGAAACATCCACGCCAGGAATGTTAGATGCTGACTTGGTTAAAGGGCAATTTTTTGAAACGACTATTAAAGGTCCTTTTTTCTTTTTATATTTTCTACCTCTATGTTTTCCTTTACCCGCCCTTACCTTCTTCTTTTCAGCTCTTTCTAATTCTTTTTCTAAACCAATAATCTTAAAGAAATTTTTAACGTCTTTGGTCTTGTTTAGTGACTCTAATTTATTTTCTACAATCAATGGCACTGCTTCAAAAGCTACATACTGTTTTGATACTGTGGCTGATAAAGCAGATCTTATTGCTTTCCTTTTTTCTTTTTTATTAATCTTTAATGACCAGTCTTTAGTTGCTTTTGGATGATGCGCTTTTCTTCCACCAACTGTTCCAGGCGAAAATGCTCCTACCCACACCATTCTCGTTCCCCTTCTAGACATTATTTTCCTTGAAACCCTTGAGATACCAATACCATAAGCCCCCCTATACTGCCTCCTTCTTCTAGAGAGTTTAGCTGAGGATCTCTCGCCTGCAGTTGGTTTTGCTCCATATCTTTGTCTATCATGTGATTGTATAGTTAGTAAATCTCTTTTAATTAGATCTTCTCTAACTTCTTCATTAAATTGGGGTGGTAATTCTATTGTTCCACTTTCTTTTCCTTCCAAATTTAATATTTTTCCATTCATCTTTTACTTTCCAGACTAATGTAGCTTATTTGTGGTGGTTGTGCCACTGTTTCTTTAGGCCTTATTGGTTCTGTTAGTTTAATCGGTCTCTTTGCAGGACCTGGAACAGAGCCTTTTAGCAAGATATAATCATTTTTTATTAAACCATATTGAATAAATCCTCCTTTTGGATTAATTTCCTTTGGATTACTACTCATTTTTAAGAATAATTTATTGTATTCTGTCCTTGTATGATAACCCATTTTTCCAGGTTGCGGTGCTTGAAATGGGACCCTCTTAGGTATCCATGGGCCCAAAGATCCTATTCCCCTTTTTGTTTTTTCAGATTTATGCTGCCTTATTTTAACACCATATCTTTTTACTGTACCTTGAAAGCCTTTTCCTTTGCTTACAGCATGAACATCTACTTCTTGGCCTTCTTTAAATATTTCAGAAATTTTAATTTCTTTATTTAATAATGATTTCGCATAGTCTACTTTTTCTTTTATAGACTTACCTCCTATACCTACCTCTAATAATTCTGGTTTTTTCTTTCCTATTCCAGTAACCTTTGGTTGCGTGTAAGCAATAATTCTTACTTCATTTACTTCTTCTATATTTGGTTCTTTTGCCTTTTTATTCTTTTTAAGATTAATTTTTCTTTCTAATTCCTTATCTAAATTATCGCTTAATATTTCAGAAATAAGTTTTAAACCATCATGAGAATTTTGATAAAATTTAACAGAAAGAACCTTTAGCGGTGGGCACTCAATAACTGTCACTGGGCAGAATATTGGTTGGTTTTTTGTTATAGAGTTTTTATTTTGGTCTATCAGCATGATGTGCGTCATCCCTGCTTTATAACCCATAAAACCTAAAAGTTTTAACTGATCTATATTCGGCCAAGTCCTCACTTTAGGATAAATTCTTTTGGCTCTGTTATGAGGCCAAAATTGCAAACTTCCATGTCTTGGTCTTCTTACATTTGGCATTTTAATAGCTCTTGCTAATATTTTTATACCCTTTAGAAGAGGATAGCAGAGAATCTGCTCGCTACATTTTTTATTTTTTCAGCGATTTAAGGCCTATTAGATGGGATTAACTTTGTAATAGCCCATCTTTATCTTTAGATTAAAGTAATGGGATTTATATAAATTTGATTTATAAAGGTTTTGGTAGTTTTTATGGTGTGTAGGGTCGTGACATTTGTCATGGTCTTATACATGGTAGTTTTTATGGGAAGTTTTAAATAGATAGGTTCATAATTCTCTTTATGTCAAAAGGACTATTACCTGAAGCTGCTATGGAGAGGGTATTAAAGAAAGCTGGCTCTAAAAGAGTTAGCTCTGAAGCTAAACAAGCTTTAAGAGAAACTTTAGAAGAAAAGGCTATGATAATTTGTGATAAAGCTATAAAATTTGCTCAACATTCTGGTAGGAAAACTATTAAAGCTGAGGATATTAAATTAGCAGTTAAGTAATCACTTCATCTTCTTTGTTATGTCTATATCTTTACCACATTTACTACATTGAAATCTTAAAGTATCTACCGTTTCTTTTTTTCCTGATTCTTCATTAAATCTTTGAACCTTTTTTCTTTTGAATGGGATTTCTGCTTCTCCATTATTTTTACAGTGAGGGCATGTATATTTTATAGAAGCTTTTAAGCTAGCTTCATACTCTTTTTGTTCAACTGTGTACTTACATTCCGGACACTGATATTCCTTTGCCCTTATCTTAACTTTACCCTTTTCGTCTTTTGGTTTACTCATAAGACCTTTGCTACATTTAGGACATTTTCCTTTACAAACCCAGGCTCTTATCTTTCCATCCCCAACAGACCTTTGAGTAAAATAAATACATTCGTCAATTGAAGTTGGTTCTATTAATGCCATATCTCCTATTTTGTATATTTGTTAAGATTTATAAATAATTAGGTTTTTTAGCTAATAAAGCCCTATAGTCCAGCGGTCAAAGACGCGGCCCTCTGGAGGCTGAGACTCAGGTTCGAATCCTGATAGGGCTATTTTCTCTTATAAATCCTGTAAATGTTATCCTTGTCTAACCTTAATGTCCATGGTCTTTCTTCTACTAGATGTTTACAAATAACCTTTGTGTGAGCAAAAGCCTCAAAACCAAGTTGATTGGCGTCTTTGTAAAAGAAAACATCATCAAAGCCTGCTTTATCTTTTTCATATCTAAATTTTATCTTTTCTAAAACCTCTTTATGTATTAAAACACAGCCTAATCCACCAGATTTAACCTTAAGCAGCCCTTTAGCTTCGCTTATTTCTTTAAAAGAATATGGATAAAGAAGATTATCAAAGTTAAAGTTTTCTTCTTCTATTGCCTTATACCATGAAGGCAGTTTCTTCTTAAATTGCTCTTTGTTATTTAGAACTTGGCTTATTTCTTCTTGTTTCCACGCTCTAGAAAGTAATGGTGCTAGTAACTTTTTTCCCTTATGTTCTTCTAAAAAAGGGTATATACCTGTTATTATCTTTTTATCTTCTTTTAGTAATAGTTCAATTGCATTTTTTGGGAGTAAAATGTCTTGCTCAACGCTAAAAAAATAGTCGTACCCTTCGTTTAATGCCTTCTCCCTTAAAATATTTCTGCAGTCTACAATTTTCTCTCTTATTTGTCTTCCCTCCATATCTTTTCTTATAACATTAATTCCTTTTTGTTTTAAAAAATTGTAAAATCTATCTGTAGGAGAGTTATCTACTAAACAGAGATCATAATTGGAGTAGGTTAAAGACTTTAGAGACTTTAAGTAGGCTTCAGTACAATAAAGGTGGTAGTGGGATACAGGTGCTCCAATAAGTACTCTAGGTTCCATAAAGATTGGTTATTAGCAAGGTATTTAAAGTTTATTTTGATTATTGTTTAAATGCTCCTGTAGTGTAGCTCGGTCAATCACGTCGGATTCTCGATCTTTAGAGGAAAAATCCGGAGACCCGGGTTCAAATCCCGGCAGGAGCATTTATTCCTATAAAGCGCCGTTAGTTTAGTGGTAAAATGCAAGCTTCCCAAGCTTGTGATGCTGGTTCGATTCCTGCACGGCGCATAACTTTTAAATACTAAGTTACTTAATTCTGGGTATGGCAAAAAAGAAGTTTTATATCACAACAGCAATAGATTATGTTAATGCACCACCCCATATCGGGCATGCATATGAAAAGGTTTTGGCGGACGCAATAGCAAGATGGCATAGACTAAAAGGAGAGGATGTCTTTTTCCTTACAGGTACTGATGAAAATGCTCAAAAAAATGCGCAGGCTGCAAGGGAAGCAGGTATTAACATACAGAAATTTGTAGATAATAACTCAGAATTATTTAAAAGGCTTTGCAGCAGATTAAATATTTCTTACGACTATTTTATAAGAACTACAGAAGAGAGACATAAAAAAATCTCTCAAGAGGTATTTAAAAAAATTTATGATGAAGAAGATATTTATCTATCTAATTACTCTGGTCTTTATTGCAGTGGTTGTGAAGCTTTTGTTACTGAAAGGGATTTGGTTGACGGTAAGTGCCCTGAGCATGGAACTAAACCTGAAGATTTTAAAGAACAAAGTTTCTTTTTTAAATTAGCCAGATATGAAAAAGATATTTTAAAGTTAGTGTCAAGCAAGGATTTTATAATCCCACAAAATAAGAGAAAAGAGATAATTTCTAGGATAAAACAGGACGGTCTAAATGACTTAAGTGTTAGCAGGCTAAATGTTGATTGGGGTATTGAAGTTCCTATAGATAATAAACATAGAATTTATGTTTGGTTAGACGCTCTTGTTAATTATATCTCTGCTTTAGATTATCCTAGGGGTGATAAATATAAGAAATATTGGCCCGCAGACGTCCATGTTGTTGGTAAAGGGATTAATTGGTTTCATACTGTTATCTGGCCTTCTTTATTGATATCTGCAGGCATACCATTACCAAAAAGCGTGTTGGTTCATGGCTACTTAACTGTTAATGGTAAGAAGATAAGTAAAAGTTTGGGTAATATTATAGATCCTATTAAAGTTGCAGATAAATATGGTGTTGACTCTTTAAGATATTTCTTACTAAGAGAGATTCCTATTCAACAAGATGGAGATTTTAGTGAAGACGCATTAAAAAATAGAATAAATAATGAGCTGGCTAATGATCTTGGTAATCTATTAAGCAGGATTGTTAGCATGGTTATAAAGTATTTTGATGGAAAAGTTCCTAACGGTAAAAAAGACAGCGCTTTGGTAAGCAAACTTAATGAATGTTTTAAAAAAGCTGATAAGTATATGAATAATTTTGAGCTTGACAAGGCTATAGACGAAGTGTGGGGATTTGTCAAAGAGTGTAATAAGTATGTTAACGATAAGAAACCCTGGGAGAGTAAAGACAAAGCTGATATCTTATATAACCTCTATGAAGGTTTGAGGTGCATAAACATAATGTTAAGTGCTTTTATTCCAGAAACAACAGAAAAAATAAGTTGCCAATTGGGATTAAAGGGCTGTGGAAGTTTTAAAGATATAAACTTTGGTAAGGTTAAAGGAGAGGTTGTTAAAGGAAAGGTACTTTTTAAAAAAATAGAATAATGGAAACCATAAAATTTAGCGATTGGAAAAAATTAGATATAAAGGTATCAGAGATAAAAGAGGTAAAGGATCATCCTAAGGCAGATAAACTTTACATATTAAAAGTAGATACTGGGGTAAAAGAAATAGAGATAGTAGCTGGGATAAAAAGTAATTATACTAAAGAGGAGTTAGTTGGTAAAAAAATAATCGTCTTTACCAATCTAGAACATGCTAAACTAAGAGGTGTTGAGAGCGAGGGAATGTTATTGGCTGCTACAAATAATAATGAAGCTGTCCTGCTGATACCAGATAAAGATATTGAGGTTGGAGCTAGAGTAGAATGAGTCTTGTTTTTGCATTTTTTTATGTAATGTTCATTTTTGTAGCTATAGCCTTTTGGGAAGCTTATGTTGAAGGACCTCATGGGTGGGCAAAGAAACAGTATGGTTGGACTATTGATTTATGGATAAGGAAGTTAACTGCTTATCATTTCTGGGCTTGGATTATTATGATCCCTTTATTTTTATTACTACCCTTAGTTATTTTTGGATTTAATAAAAGTATTTTTTGGTTTCTAGTGGGAAGTTATTTTATTGGTGCTGTTGTTGAGGATTTTATGTGGTTTGTTATTAATCCTAAGTTCCCTTTAAAGAATTTTAATTCTAAGAATGTCAGGTGGCATAAATGGATAAAAATAGGAAAATTTGAGATCCCTGATTTTTATATTCCTTATTTGCTAATCGGGATTTTAATTTATGTTTTTTTAGTATGAAATGGGCCCGCCGTGATTCGAACACGGGACCTCTCGATCTCCGAGTATTTATCAGTCGAGTGCTCTACCAGGCTAAGCTACGGGCCCAAAGCGCCCCAGGTGGGATTTGAACCCACGACCACATGGTCTCTATCTAATGTTAACAGCCATGTGCTCTACCAGGCTGAGCTACCGAGGCATAAACAGGATAGACTTTTGTTGTTTTAAAAACGTTTCTATAATTAGTCTAGAAAATCCTTTTTCTTTATCTTTTCAGGCAAATAAACCTCACTAATAAAACTAATTCCTCTAGTTGCTAATGACTGTATTTCAACCTTTCCACCAAACTCTTTCATCATCTTAAATTGTCTTTGCCAATTCTTATTATCTTTAAACCAGTCGTATAGTGAAACCTGTTTTATTCTTGCTAAGTCCTTTTCATCTAATTTAATCAATTGTTTTTTTAGATCATATTTAATAACATCATCCATGGTAATACCGATATATTTACAGTTTGGAATTGTTAGTCTTTCAGATGCATGTGCAAGGGCTATTGAACCATACTTAACTACTGAATAAATATACGCACCGTAAATATCTCCATCACAGAGAACGTATATTGGTAATTTCTCTTCTTCAGATAATCTCTGCAATAATCTTCTTATCCCTCTAGTTGTCTGGCCTTGGGATGTAACAAGAATGCAATTGTTTTTTTGCCAGAACTTATCTTCATTTAATCTTTCAAAAATTGCTGCTTTTTCCATATATAAAACATATTTTGCATTTACTTTTTTAAATTCTAGTTCCTCTGTTATAGAAGGAATAGAATAGCCCCCTCTTCCTAATTTAGAACAATCTATAGTATCTCCAGAATCAAGTAGGGTAATATCCCCAACCAGGCTACCCATTTTATTTGCAGAAACATGTAATTCTTCTCTTGATAATCCTGTAATAACCTCCAAATCTTCAATTATGCTATCAGACTCTGTTTGTTCATCAACTAAATTAATATTTGTTTCAGGTATAGTTCTTTTAGTTATATAAAAAATGCCTCTTAAGTGTTCATGTTTATTTGTTTCTAATAATTCTTTTTTTATTATAGAAGCAACTTCGATAGTCTGCAGGAATTTCTTAGCTTGTCTAATATCAAAAAATGATCTTACTGAAGTTTTATCTCCCAATTCCAATGTTTTAGTTTTCTCATTGAAAATAACGTTACTTAAAGCCCTTATTGGAACAACAACATTTGGATTTTTATTCTTCTCAATATCTTTGACAACTTTTTCTCCAAGTTCTTTTAAAGATTCAGTTGATTTATTTTTCTTTGCCATTCTCTCCATTTCCAGCTTCTAATGTAGGAAGCACCTTTTTTAATAATTTCTGCAGCTTTTCATTTAAGATTTCTTTTTTATCTCCTGTCAAACTTGATAAGGCATTTGCCAGTTCTGGGATATATTTTTCAAACAAATTAATTTTATCTCGTTGTTCGGCTGCTCTAATATGTTTATGAATATAAATGCTTAATTTTCTCCCGCATTCCTGCAAAGCTAATTTTATCTCCTTTATAATTTCATCATAATGAGCAATTGCTTCTTTTGCTTCGTTTGTAAATGGAACCCAGACACTTGCAATGTGGACTAAAACAACCGCCGGTCCTGTTGGAAGATTATTTCCGCTTTGGTTTAATCCGTAAGGTTTCCAGTTTGTTTCTGTAACAGCTTCTGTAACAGCACAAGCTCCTTGCTGATATAATAAAGGGACTCGATTAGCCAGTCTCATCAATCTTGATTGCGATTCTTTATCTAATTCTCCGCCATAAGCGATTCCAACTTCTATTATAAACGGCATTCCTCTGTAAACACTTGGTGATCTTGTTGTTGTAACATAAAAATCAGCCTGAATCTCTTTCCTTAACCCTTTTTCAAGAAGTTCTGCTCCAATCGGACTTAAGCAATCACTTGGAGGAGCCATTATTTTAGTTTCCTGTAAACTTTTAAATAAAACTTCGGTTTGCTTATTCTCTAATTTCTTTGGCTTTTCAGTCGGTTTTAATTTAGAATTCTTACAAATTTCCTGCGCTGTCTGTGCTCCAATTCTTGAAAAATCCTTTTGTAAAAATCCCTGAAGGGTATTTGCCCTTGTATCTTGAAGCATTTTTATTAAATGTCCAAGTTCAATTCCATAAGGATGTGGTTTAATTTCCTTAGCTTCTCTCGGTAATTCTTCTGTAACCCTTTTATATTCTAATTTTTCTTTTTCAGGAGTTATGTAAATAATTGTTGCGTGAGGATTAACAATAGAAATCTCTTTTATATATTCATCAACACTTTGTTTTCCTTTTAAATATCTTCCTTCGATCTCAATTTCAATTTTTGTTCCATGATCTTTTTCCCATTTTATCTCATTGTCTTTTAAGATATGAGGATTATTTTTCTTCGTATCAATCTGAAGTTCAAAATAATGCGCCGGTTTTTTCTGGCTTACCCTTGAATAAATTTTTGTTGCTTTTCCAGTTGTTAATTGTGAATACAAAACTGCAGCTGAAATTCCAATTCCCTGCTGTCCCATGCTCTGTCTTAATCTGTGAAACTTGCTCCCGTATAATAATTTACCGAAAATGTTTGGAATTTGCTGCTTTATGATTCCAGGTCCATTATCCTCTACAACAACTATAAACCTATTTTCATTAATTTCTTTGATTTCGACTTTTATTTCAGGAAGAACTTTCATCTCGGCACACGCATCCAAGGAATTGTCAACAGCTTCCTTGACAACCATCATCAAAGCACGAGTAGGGTTATCAAAACCAAGCAAATGCCTGTTTTTTAAAAAAAATTCAGATATGGAAATTTCACGCTGCTGCTTTGCTAGTTCATATGCTTTTATGTTGTCTGCCATTTTGTAAGTCTAATAATTTTTGCTCTTTTTTCTTTGCTTGTAGCCGCTTGTATGTTGGACCATGAGGCGAGCCAGCCAATAAATCGCTTACACCTTTCCTTGCTAAGGCTACGTCTTCAATTTTTCCAATTATACCAATAGTTTTTCCATATACCGAGATATTAGTTTCTGTAATTTGCTCAAGCATCTTCTTTGCTTTTCCTTCTTCCCCTATTACTCTGCCTTTT
>DAISWR010000002.1:0-23508 GCA_036826255.1 Nanobdellota archaeon
ACCTTTTTTTAAGGAAACATCTATTTACTTTCTATTTAAATCTTACTTCTTAATTAAAGTAATTTCAATATAAGAAACTCTCACTTGTTTTCCATCTTTGTTCTCAAAACCTTCACTACCTACTTTAATTCCGTCTTTAGCTATTTCAATTTGTCCTTCTAAGAATCTCTTAGTTGCCACTTCCACAACATCTACAGCCCTAGAAATAAATCTTCCTCTAGCTTTAACAACAACCTCACTGGCATTTTTAGTAGTAAATTGCATAACAACCCCAGTAACATAGTTCATAAAAGGTTTAGGCCCAACAAATACAACATGGTTATCTTCCCTAGAATCACTCTGAAAGTCTTCATTGCTCATTTAAGTCACCCTTATAATTATATAATAACAGAATTTTTAAAGTTTGCTATAACCTTCTGAATACAACTCCCTTATACTCATCATTTATTATTTTCTTAGCTGGTTTAGTCAGCTCCCCTTTAGACAAAAACATTAATGGTAATTTCCCAGCTTCATTATAAGCTAAGCTGATATCCCCTTCGGTAATATTTTTCTTATCTCTAAATTTAACAAAATACTTTAAATTTCCTAATTTAGTTTCAAAACTGATAACATAATTAACATCTTTATCTTTTCTAATAACTTTCTCTTCCCACACAACAATCCCATTAATTCTGAAGAATTCCTTAATAATATCAACATCAGCTTCTTTCCTAATCCTGGATTTTGGTTTTTCAATCTCCACTTCTTTCTTTTCAAAAATTTCTTTTTTAGGCTCTATTTTAACTTCTTTAATATCTTCAACAATCTTTTGTGTTTCTTTTTTTTCCTTATTATTTACCATATCCAAAATCTTTTGTTTAGCAGCATCCTCATTAACTAGGTAATATCTCCAAAAGACCTCTTTCTCCCCATTATCTCTCTTCAGAATTAAACTCTTAGCGAAATCTTTTACAATCCTATAAGAAACTCTTTGTAAAGGCGTACAGTCCCTATCCTTAAGAATTCCTTTTTCTTTTAAGTTTTGTAAAGTTTTTATATCATTTTCATTTAAGAATTTTAGATAATTTTCCAGCTTGCTTTCCTGCCCTTTAATATAATAAACCGGGCTACCTCCAACTCTTAAATGCTCAGAAACTTGTAGTTTTCCCTCATTTACTAATTCAGAAAGAATAGCCCCTGCAAACATAGTATCAATACTAAGTTCTTTTCCTATTTGAATAGGAATAACCGGACCTTGTCTACTAATAAAATGAAGTGCTTTATCTCTCTTCCCCAAATTTCCAGCCATAAATATATTAGAAATCGAACTCTTTTAAAAGAATTATTATAGTGTAGAAGAGAAATTAAGGTCTAATCCACATTATCTCCCAATAGCTAACTTCTGCTTCATCATCCACAACTCCAACTAATAGCTTCTTTTTAGTGCTGTGTGCTACCCTGTTTTTAGCCGCAAATTCATACCAAGTTGTAGTATTAGTCTCATGAACAGGATAAACAATCCATTTAGCATGGTCCTCGCCAGGTTTAACCCCTCTATTATAAACTCTAAATTCAGCTCCGAATTTTAAGGCGGTCTTAACAATATACCCTCTTGATCTTAAGTCCTTAAAAACACAATACTTGACCCAGAAATTTTTATCTAATCTTCTAACTTTTTTCAAAAAATCATCAAACTTAATTTTTTTTTTCTTAGTATCTATAATATCCATCCTCTTAGTATCCAATAAAAATAATCCTTCAACCAAAGAATAGTGGTACTTTTCTCCTACCTTCTCTCCGAATCTGCTTCTATCATACAATAAAGTGCTCTCATCCGAAATCTCGGCAACTACGCTCTCTTTTTCTAAAATTCCTTTTATTTTTTTCTTTAGCTCGGTTACTTCTTCCTTCTTAATCATAAATCAAAATCAAAGGGAAAGTATTTAAAAAACCTTTCTTTTTTAATATATATTATGAAAATAACATTTCTAGGTACATCAGCAATGATACCGACAAAGGATAGAAACCATTCTTCTTTGTTCATACAATACAAGGATGAAGGCATTTTAGTAGACTGTGGAGAAGGAACCCAAAGACAGTTAAGAAGGGCAAAAATCTCTCCGTCAAAAATAACTAAGATATTAATCTCCCACTGGCATGGGGATCATACATTAGGAATTCCGGGTTTAATGCAGAATTTAGGAGCGAGCAATTATACAAAGACATTAGAAATATACGGTCCTAAAGGAACAAAAAAATATTTCAAAAATATGATGTCCGGCTTTTCATATCAATTGAAAATAAAATATAAATTAAAAGAAGTTTCTTCAGGAGTAATTTACAAAGATAAAAACTTTAGAATAGAATCAATTTTACTTGATCATACAATAACAACACTGGGATATTCAATAATAGAAAAAGAAAAATTAAAAATGAACTTAGAATATCTAAAAAGATTTGGATTAACCCAGCATCCATTATTGGGAAAACTGCAGCAGGGAAAAGATATTGTTTACAAAGGTAAAAAAATAAAAGTAAAAAATGCTACAACCCCAATAAAAGGAAGAAAAATAACAATAATTATGGATACAGCTCCATGCAAAAATGCGGAATCTTTAGCGAATAATTCTGATTTATTAATTATCGAGTCAACTTGGAATGATAAATTAAAAAATTTAGTTAAAAGAAGAAAACATTTAACATCTAAACTAGCTGCAGAAATAGGAAAGAAAGCAAAAGTAAAAAGAATAATTTTAACTCATTTCTCCCAAAGATATAAAAATACAAATGAGCTAGAATCAGAAGCGAGAAAAGTTTTCAAAAATACTAGAGCAGCAAAAGATTTAATGGAAATAGAAATTTAGTTATCAAAAAAAATTCTTGAAGGTGAAGATTTATGTTGTCTGGAATGTTTTTCTACAGACCTAATCATAAGTTCTAAAAGATAATCTCTATGGGTAAGTTCACATCTTATAATGTCCTCAAAATTATCTACTTCTCTACCCCTAATCGCATCATTAACCTCTTTCCTTTTTAGTAGCAATGATTTAGAGATTAAATCCCAATCTTGAACGTTGTATAATTGTAAAATAAAACAAGTGTATCCATTATAAGGTACAACCCTCGCCATATTAAAAGCAAATTCTCTTATAGGATCGCTGGTATCATCGGCAACATAATCAAAGATTGCCCTTTCACGCAAATAATCATAAGAATCTGTAAGTCTCTCAATATCATTACTCCCCGTAGCGAGCGCATGTGGATGAGCCAAAGCAAGTATTGCATGAGGCATATAAATTTCATCTATAACAGGTTTTAAGTAACTCATTTTCTTTTCTTCTTTACTTTCTCATCTAATTTTAATTTCTTCAAAAGTTCTTTGTATCTATTTCTAATAGTAACTTCAGTCACACCAGCAACATCCGCAACTTCCCTTTGGGTTCTTTTCTCATTATTTATTAAAGCAGCTACATATAAAGAAGCAGCAGCAATCCCAGTTGGACCTCTTCCTGAAGTTAATTCTGAATTCTGAGCTTTCTCTAATATTTCAACAGCCTTAGTTTGAGTATCTGCGCTTAATTTCAAAGAAGTTGCAAATCTGGCAATATAATCCACAGGATTGCTAGGTAAAATCCTAATTCCTAATTCTCTTGTAATAAACCTATAGGTTCTTCCAATTTCTTTCTTATCAATACCACTAGCTTCACTTAATTCATCCAAAGTTCTTGGAACTTCATGTCTCCTGCATGCGGCATATAATGCTCCAGCTACAACAGATTCCATTGACCTCCCTCTAACTAATCCTCTTTGAACAGCTAAAGTATAAATTCTAGCGGATTCTTCTTCAACAGCTTTTGTTAATTTTAAATAGCTGGAAACTCTTTTTAATTCAGCTAAAGCTAATTTTAAATTTCTCTCAATAGCAGTTGAAATTCTATATTGCCATTTTCTTAATCTGAAGAATCTATTTCTGTCTTTTCCGCCTAATTGATAAATATCAGATTTTCTTCCAACATCAGTTCCTAATCCTCTATCATATTTAGTGTTGTGCAAAAATATTCCGCCCATTCCTCCGACAAAATTTTCATATCCAGGAACAGTTAAGTCATAAGCGTATCCAGTGCTTGATTTCATTTTTTTAATGCCTCTAACTCTCAAATATAGAAATGGCGCTTTAGCGATTTTCATTAATTTTTCATCACCATACTTTTCAGCTATTTTCAAAGCAGATTTCCTATCGATCCTTATCCTATCTCTAAATTTCCATTCTTTCTTATATATCTGCGGAGCAGGTATTAATGTCTCAATAGCTCCCTTGCCTTTAACCTCGCTTGGTTTATCTTTCAAAAAACCAAGATCATATGCGGTATCGGGATTCTTAATCAAAGCCCTCTTAGAAACAGTATCAGAAATTCTCTGCCCAGTTTTTTCCATAACTCTTCCCTTAATAAATGCTTCTTGGTAGTTTGCATGCATCCCAAGCTGTGAATATAATAATATGAAATCATTAGTCAAATCCCCGCTGGCAGAATTAGTTGAAATGCAAACATCAGGTCTAAATCCTTCATGCTCTATAATCACTTTGCCGCCATCTCCATCCAGATAAGCCATTAAAAATTCTTTTTTAAATTCCATAGGAACTGAATAAATTATTTCTGGAATTCTCTTTGTTATAGCATTAGAACCTGTTTTTAAAATATCTCTGAATAGAATACTTAAAAGCTTGCTGTTAAACTGTATCTGTGTAGCTGAAGTGTTTTTTGCATAAACATTGTCGCTAACTTTAAATAAATTTTTGGTTATCCTTCTGATTTCATCAATATATTCAACTTCGTGGCTTCCAAAGGAGAATACTAAATGATTATCTCTAGCAGTGCCCTCTGCTATAAACAAACCTAGAAGTCTAATAAAATCTTTATCAATGTTAATTTTTAGAGGCAACTCAGATTTTCCGCTATAAATGCCTATTTTGCAGTTATTTAAATTGTAATCATATATATTTATTTGTCTGGAAAACTCATTAAGTACCCATAAAGGAATAGTTTTGTAATGTCTCCAACTTTTGATTCTGCCTTTTAAAATATCATTGCTATTTTCTAGCAATTTCAGTTTCTCAAAGAGTTTTTCATCTGAAAAATTCCTTAAATATAATAATGGATATTTTTTTCCTAAAATTATAAACTCATCCAATAAATTTAATTCCCTAATATCTTCAATTGTGGGTATCTCTTTTGGAGCAACAATAAAATCTCCTTCCTTTAGTTCACTTACTCTAACCGGCTTTATTTCCTTATCGGCGCTAAATACACTGTGATTTCCGGTAACCTTGACTTTTTTTCCAGTCTCCAGTAAAATTTCAAATACTTCATCAGCAGGATGTCTAGAAACTTCGCTTATTTTTCTAAATTTAATTTCATTATTTTTATCAAAGGCAACACATTCAAAATCCTCAACAGGAGCGTATTCAATATCCTCATCAATTCTAATAAAACTATTTCTCTCAGCTAATATATCATCAACAAATTTTCCAATTTTAACAATACTAATCTTATTATTCCTCTTAATCACAATAGGCTCTTCTGCATCTACACTATAGGTCATAGGACTTCCTGTCCTTCTTCTAGAAGCAGCTTGCTCATGGTCAAATTCTCTCCATTCCTGACCGAAGTCTATCATCTTCTCTTCGATAACTAAACCGCAATCCTTACATACTATCTCACCCCTGTCTTTGTTCAGTAAAAGATTGATACTTCCACAATCCGGGCACTTTTTGACGTATGTCGGCATATTTAAAATCCCCCAGCATAAGCTTTATAAATAAGCCCAATTTATCAGTATATAAATGTTTCTAAAAGTTTAAATTTAAAACCTTGATTTCCTGTAGAATTCTTATTTAATCAGAACAGCGTTAATAGCTCCTTCCTGCCCTGGTCTGGAAGTTACTTTGGCCTTGCCAACTTCAGTATCAATTATGGCCCCTTTTGTTATAATATTTCTCCTAACAAAATGCCTATTAGCACTATTATCTATTACAGATTTAATCTTGCTTTTACTATATTTTTTGCCATCAAAAACATTTGCTTCATCAATACTCAATAAAACAACCTTGCTATTCCCGCCTAAAGTTCTAAATATTTTTTTCCTTACTTTATCAACTTTAGTATTCCTAGGTTCATTTCCTAATTCATACTTTTTTTTCTTTCTGTACGGAACATAAACTCCGCCACTTACTTTTCTTTTTGATCTATACTGTGATATGGCCATTTTAATTTAAAATGAAAATAAAGACTATTTAAAGTTACCTATGTATCCCTTTTTGACTGCTATGAAAAATTTCAGAAAGCTTTTTAAATCAAAAACATTTTAGAAAATTATATTTAGGGGGTTAAAACAATGGAAGCATCAAGACCATTAGATACATTAAATTCAGCAAGAGACAAAAAAGTAATATTAGAACTGAAAAACGGAAAGCAGATTGTAGGAACATTAAAAGCATTCGACGTACATATTAACACAGTTTTAGAAAATGCAGAAGAGCATCAAGATGGGGAAATGATAAGAAAGCTAGGAAAATTATTTGTTCGTGGGGACACTATAATTCTAATCTCACCTTCAGAATAAAATGGTAAAGGGAACTCCATCAATGGGGAAGAAGTCTGGTAAGGTAACCCACATACGTTGCAGAAGATGTGGGAAGCCGACTTATCATAGAACCAAGAAAAAATGTTCTAGTTGCGGTTTCGGAAAATCTTCAAGATTAAGAAAATACAGCTGGAATAAAAAACAAGGTTCTAAGAGAAAATAATTCTACAAAACGTTTTTAAAGCATTCAAGGCATTCTTTATTTAGCGTGGGAGTGCCGGAGCGGAAAACGGGCTAGAATCTCTAAAGATGGCCAAGCTTAGGTTTTCCTAAAATAAGACACCTAGTGACTTAGTGTCTACGCAGGTTCAAATCCTGTCTCCCACAAATTTTCTAAAATCAAAACATTACCAAGAAAAGAGATTAAGCGGTTAACATTTCTTTTTCTAAATCTTTTTCAACTTCAGAACTAACAACAGACCAATAATAATCTATGAATTTTTCTACTTGAGGATTGTCTCTATTTAATGTAAACATCTTGGCTTTTCCAACATCTCTAGTATATTTTACTATTTCTCTTTTGACAAATTCTTTCCAGATTTCTTTTAAGGAGGTATAACTAACTTCTGAAAACTTAGCAATGTCTTTCATAGAATAATCAAATTCAGAATGAACTATTAAAAAATTCCATAATCTATTCCTAACAGTATTCCCTTCCAACATTAAAAAAACTGATGTCATGCAAGAATATAAGGATAATACTTGTTTATAAATCTTTCTTTTTTATGTCCCTTAAGGGTCAAAAAATTGACTAAATATTTATATTGTTTTAGATAATTAAAAATTTATGGCTAAAATAAAAAAGAGTGATTATATTAAATTAAGTAGAATATTAATAAGAAAATTATTTGATGAAAATTGTTTTGGAAAAGGTTCTATTTATATTGACAATCTTAAAAGAGGGATTCCTCAAGAGTATTTAGACAAAGTTGAAACTGTTTTAGATGCTCTATTTAAACAGGGAATTTGTGGAAAGAAAAAGAAAGAGCACGGCTGGAAATATTTCTTGAAGATAGAAAGATTAGATAAAATAAAAGAAATATTAAAAGAAAAAGGTGGAAGTTCAATAATCACACTACTATTAATGTTATAATTTTTCTTAACCATTTAGAAATTTTAATAAATAACCTTTACTTTCTAACTAAAAAAGGAGATAAAAAATTCACCGCATATACTTTCTCTGTTAAAGCATATCTCCCACATATTTCTCAACTAAGATTAATAAATAAACTCTAAACCAAGTTAAAAATAATAAAAATACAAAACCATTTACTAATTTCAAACCAACTAAACTAAGTAAACTCCCTATAAAAAATAAAATCAATAAAAAAATAAGAAAGGGAAATAGTAATTGAGGGTTTTTGATTCCTAAAAGAAAACATTCTTTAAAAGATTTCAAAGATTTATTGGATAAGCTAAATAAAGCAAAAGATATAACTCCAAAATAAACAAATAATAACAAAGGTATGTTCAAAATAAAGATACTAAAAGTCTGTAACAATGAAGAATTATTATAAAATATATAAATAATCAATCCTAAAATTAAAGTCCAAATTAAGCTAAATAAAGCAAAATCCAATAAATAATCCAAATCAAATTTTTTAGATCTTTTAACTATATTTCTGCTTATCAGCCAGCTAACACTTTGAAATAAGCTCCATAATAAAAAGGCAACAAGGAAGAATTCTAATACAATAAATAGCATATTAATTAAAGTATCAGAAACACCTGATAACCTTGAAAATAAATCTCCAGATATTTGACCATCTTGAACAAGAATATTTTCTAGAGTGTTACCGATATAATCATAATCTCTCATGAATAAATTATAAAAAAAAGAAGCAGAAATTATAAGCAAAACTAAAAACAAAAAATCAAAAAGAGAACAAATTAGCCATTTCTTCTTATTCTCACTTAACAGCAAAAAACTTTTTTTTAATTCTCTTAACATCTTTCAAAATTATCCTGAAACACATGCTCCAGACAAACATGTCCTTCCATCTAATTGACAATTTAATGTAGAACTTACACATGACCCATCCCTGCATTCAAAATCGCTAGCTACATTCTCGTTACAAGAATCCTTATGAACTCCAGCAACTCCAGCAGCATCTATACATATCCCCCCAATTCTAAAATCATCCCTGTCATCACTATCGATGCATCTTTCTTTAACTTCATTGTAAATTACAATCTTTTTAGTAACTTCAGATAATACTCCTTCTTCATCTCTGCAAATATCATAGCCAATCAATCCCTCAGGTACAACCAATTGAACAGTTAAATCATAAACTCCACTAATCGGGGCATCGTTAGCTTCTGGAATTTCCCAAACTCCAAATGTTACTCCGCTAACTGCTTGAGAATATGGTATTTCAAATGGACCTTCATATGTAGATCTAGGTCCACCAGTTATTTCAACAAGGACTAATAAATCCTCAGTGTTGACATTCACAGTTCCGCTTAAAACATTTAATGAATCCACGCCTACACTAATTGTTTCTCCAGGAATATAGATTCTATCAAGCCCTTGAACGCCTTCTAAAATATCTCCTCCTACGAGTCTAATTCCACCAAAAGAAGCATAACAACTGCTTCTGGTATCTAAAACACTTCCATCAAGTTTTCCATTTGCGATATTAGGATGTGTATTCTCTAAATATTCTTGATAATTATTAAACTTATCCCCATCAGGATCTTCACTGCCATCATTAACTCTCCCCCCATCAGTATTGGAATTAAGAGGGTCTAAAACATTGGATTTTCCGGCTTGTAGTAAATCCTTGCATGCTTTTTCATCCTGAGCATTGGAAAATTCTCCTCTATTTTGATAACAACTAAATCTAATCTCCCAATCATCTGGCAACCTATCATTATCT
Source organism: Nanobdellota archaeon (assembly GCA_036826255.1). Taxonomy (GTDB): domain Archaea; phylum Nanobdellota; class Nanobdellia; order SCGC-AAA011-G17; family JAGVZH01; genus DAISWR01. The sequence goes on from DAISWR010000002.1 coordinate 9,504, forward strand.
GAATCTTTCACCCCTTCTTTAAATAATTCGAGATCCTCATTTATCCCACCAGTACTTCCTTTTCCAGGTGGATAACATCTAATTCTGCTAACCCCTTCTTTTAAATCAAAGCATAATTTTGTATATTCTAATTCATCAGTTACCTGAATAAAATCAGAATTAAAGTCGCCTATATTCCTCAAAACATCACTATGGATAGGTCTTCTTGAACCTTGGTCGCTTTCTAAATAAACATCATATCTTAAACTCTCTCTGCCAGAAACTACCATCCAGCTTATGTCATATCCATAAACAGGAACTCCGCCTTCACCAAAGAAAGCAACTTTATAATTAAAATTAGAAGAAGTCGTTGTTTTTATAGGAGCATTAGCTAGTTCAGAAGATTGTAACGAATTGAAATTAGGAAAATCACGATATAACGCTAAAGAACAAAGAGTGCTTGCCAATAAATGACTTTGATAACCTAAGTTTCCCTTAATATCTGCAGAGCCTAAAACTGCAACTTCATTCTTTGCAAACTCTCTGGCATTTCTTGTTCCGCTATTTAATCCCTTAATAATAAAATTATTTCTCAAAATTCCGCCGGCCTCTACAGCTTCCTCTCCAGAAGACTTTTTAGGTTCATTAGTATTGCTATTAAAACCGAAGAAAGACCCAAAATCAAACTTACCGACATACTGCAGTTCATCTATAATAAAGGTACATACTCCATTACTTAAAACTCGATCACATTCTCCAACATATTGCCCTGTTGTTTTAGCCTCCAATAAACAAGTTTTCCATTGTAAAGCAATAGCCTCAATTTGATAAAGCTTGGCTAACATCCCGCTAACACAACCACAGGTCGTACTCAAAAATAAACTATCTTGTATAGGTTTAGGGCTAGGTTGTCCAGTAATAAGATCTTTGCCTATTGTTAACTCAGCCAGACTTTTACTTCCTTCTTTTGGATGCCAGTTTAAAGGTCTACACCAATCTCTGGGGCATGCCACAGCACTACACATAGACCTTCCGCTTATAATAAAACTTTCCTTATACAAACCAAAATTTCTTAGTTCCTCAGGACCAAACCAGATAAAATTAACAGCATCATCAACTCCAGGAATAAAACTAAATATTTTCCCTCCAAGTACGATTGAAATTGCACCTAAACAATTGCCTCTCAAAAATTCATACAAATTCCTCAATTTTGGTTCTAAAGCTTCTGTAAAATCAAGAACCTTATCTGCACTTTCCATTCCCGCAATTAAAAATGCCTCTGGTGGTTTATATGCCAAACTATCTAATGAAATTATCAATGGAAATTCTTCCTCTTCCGGAGGATAGATTGGAATACAATTATTGCTTCTAACTCTTACCCCGTTCTCATCTTTTATCAATCTCCTACATTGATTAATTCTTGCTGTGCATTCAAATTCAATTTCATCAATTCCATATTCTCCTTTATAATTTCTAATATCTTTAGGCCTAACCAAAGATTCATCACTCTGATAATTTAATCTTATTTCTAAAGTCCTATTCATATCAGTATTTCCGACTCCGGATAAACTAACACTGCCATAACTCCCTTCAATATAGGTAACGCCGTTCCTTGATTGAACATTTAACTCTCCACCATTTTGACCGCTATCAAAAACTAAATCTCCAACTCCTATTTCTTTAGTTCTAATAACTCCTCTGTCATTAGTACAATAAACAGTAGCCCCTCTAAATTCAATATCCTCATTTTCAAGAACATTAAACGTATTTCTAAAGAAACTGATAGGCTGATAAACTTTAACACCCTGTCTTTGATCAGTAAGCCAATTAGGTTCTACAACTCTTGGTCTAGCATCGTTAGTATCAATTCTAATCCCCCAATAATTGCTAAATCCTGCAGTTTGACTTGGACTACATCCAGAATCATCGCCTCTGCGGCTAGCAACTTCTCCACTAGGAGTTCCAGCACATAAATCTCCTAAAATAGTCGCCGTACATCCAAGATCTATACTTCTTACATCCCCATCTCTATAAATATTACTTGGTTCATCACAAATACCGTCTCCATCAGAATCATATCGTGAGCTTGTAAACACCCTATCAGTTCCGCCAGCAGTGTCGCCTTCAATAACCGTGCTCTGAGCATAAGAGATACTAATAAACATTAAAAATATAATCCCTAATAATATCACCCTTTTCATTTTTAGCTAAACCTCGGTTCAAGCAAATCTCTATTTCTGTTTACAGCGTCTCCCATCTCATAAGCCCTCAACACATCACTTACAACTCTTGGATTAACCGCAAAAGCTGTAAATTCTATGTTATCATTTTCTAATTGCTCAGGGCTTATATATACATCATCTAATTCAATATGACCTAAAACTATTGTATCGGCTGATTTAGATTCAAATCCATTGACATTTTGACCAGCTAGAGTTAATTGTTCGTTTAAAACCAAGTCCAAATTAAGATTATACCTTCCAGGAGCTAACCTTAAAACAACTTCTTCACCACTATTATAATTAACAGCAATCTCATCATCCACACCGCCAAATATTTCATTTATTTTTATTAGCTGTAAAAATACTTCTTCATTTATATTAAGACTCCTTCCAAGTTCGCTTACGACATTATCATTTTGATCTAAATCAATCACTTTAACATTTAAAGTTAAATTACGATAAGGTTCAATATCCGCAATAACGCTTTGTACACCTGTGTCTAAAGTATCTAAAGATTGTCTATAAACGCCATATCCATCTCCATCAACCCTTAATTCTCCGCCAACACATAACGGGAAGCTCCCTCTATATTCTATGGCCCCATATTCATTTTCAGTAGTTTCTCCAACGATACATTCATTAAGTCCACAAATATAAGAAACTTTAAGCCCATCAACAAATTCTCCATTAGATGTATCAATAGCACTAACGCTGACTTCTTCACTTAATCTTTGATCTTCATCACAAAATAAATTTCCTGGTCCGCTTCTGAAATCAGTTGTTCCAAAAGCATTTCTCCTTCCATAATTATTATCAACAAATACCTCAATAACAAAATTAAAAGATTCCATTCCGGATTCTAGACTAACAAGAACAGGATAAATTAAATCATATCTGAAGTTATGTCTATTAAAACAAATATCAGGCCTCAAAGGGATAGGTATCTTCAAAACGTCAGAAGTTAAAACAGGTCCTCTTCTTGGAGTAACATCCATAACAAAAGGCCACCCAGCATAATAATTAAAATTAACGTTTACATCATTATGACTTCTTGAGAAAGTATTATCAATTACCATATGGTTATTATAATAAACTTCATCATAAGTTTGGATATTGCTCCCTTCAACCTGTAGATAGGGAGTCATAACCTCTATATTTCTTATAAGGGTTTCTCCAACCTCCACTAAATTATACCTGGATTTGCTGCAATCGAAATCAATTCCTGCAATTTGAGGAATCCCACTATTATCATCTTTACTCCAAAGAGAAACAAGTTCTATTGTATTATCTTCCAAAGGAGAATTAAGTCTTTCTCTGTTAATTATTTCATTAGCCATTTCATAAAATTCATTTAATCTGCTTGGAATTGAAACTTTTACATATCTACTCAAATCAAAATTATCTTCTTTAATCCCAACTTGTAGATTAGTATTTAAATTAACTTCAACATCTTTATCTAGAATATTAACATTAATGTCAATAGTATCTTCAGGAATATTATAACCTATGTCTCTGTAAGAATCAAACCCACAATCAGATACAAATCTTGATTCGATATAAGCTCCCAACTCATTTTCCATTTCCTCAATCGTGGGAATATTCTCTAAGTTATCTTCTCCATAAAGCCAATAAGGAACTTTTCTATTTTCTGTAACTTCTAAATAAGTTCTTGGACTTATATCCGGGAACACAACATACCCACCTTGTTCCCCTATTAGTTTTAAACCATCTGAAGCGATATTCTCAACACACCCTTCCACATAATTTACAACACCTTGAGCTTGTTCAGGAACAACAACGCTTCTAAAAGCAATATTTTGAACTCTCTCTCTAAAATTCTCACTTTGTAAATAGCTAATAGAAATTGCTAAAATAACTACAATAATTCCTAAAATAATGAATACTGTTACTTGACCCTTTTTTTTCATTTTAACCTTTCACCTTCTTTCTAATAAGTTCTATAATCTCAGTATTCAAATCTTTATTAATCTTGGACTTGAAATTCTCCCATAATCTCTCATCTTCGATAAGAAGAAGGTATTTTTTCATATACCATCAAACAGTAGTTTTAATATATAAATGTTTCTTACTAACTTACTTAGTTACTTACTAAGAACATAATTTAAGTTCAAAATTATAATTTCTCGGCAGTCTGACTGGGCTTGCAGTAATTCCTTCATCACAAACACCATTAAACAGTTCAATATAAGTAATCGTATCTAAAGAACCTTTGAATTGATAGATTTCTATTTCTGATAAAGTTGCTTTAAATATATCAGTTAGATCCTTTTCGACAGCTACGCAAATATCAGATTTAATTTTTTGAGGTGGGGGGTTTGGATTTAATTTAGTAGGATTATCCAAACAGTCTTTCATTAATTCTTTTAAACTGGTTTTATCAAGATAGTCTAAATTAACATCCATTATAGCATTCATTAAATTATTAGCTCTAAAACTACTTCTCAATGTAACACTGGAATCATCACTTTGTTTGATTCTAACAAAGAAAATTAATGCGAATATTAACAAAATAACTATAAATATTAATCCAAAAATTTCTGCCTGTCCTTTTTTCATTATTCAACCTCTCCAATTATTATTAGCTTTCCTATCCTGTATATATTATCTGAAGGGTAATAAATTGAAACAGGAGTTGCATATCTCAACCCGTCACCAGTATATCCCATTAAAGTAAATTTATTACAATCAATACTTGTAACATCGCATTCTCTAGGAGTTACGGTAGGATAAACAACTTCAACTTCCAATCCTAAAATCCCAAATTCATCTAAATACTTATCTTTTATATTCCCATTATTAGTTAATACTTCTCTAAAAGCTATTAATTTTTTGGCATCCAAACATTCTCTTTCAATTCCTCTTACGCTACATTTAATTTCTGGAGCACTAGTTAAAGAATTAACTAAAGTAGAAAATTTCTCATCTAAAATTTCTTGTCTACTTTCTTTAATGGTAGTATAAGTAAATTGGAAATAAACAACCAAAGCAACAATCAATAAAATAAAAAACACTAATAAAACCATCATGGTTATCCCAATTTCTAATTGTCCTTTCTTTAATAAATTCCTTCGCATCCTTCCCTCAAAAGTCCTTCATTGGCAGTAATTAATTCATTTACTTGTTCAGGTAAATTCTTTATAGCATCTATCGCTGCCTGTCTAAAACTGCATCCATATCCAATTCCATCAGCTTTCTTAAGGTACACTTTCCTAATGTTTTCATATTTTTTTAAAGCAACATGATTAGTTAAACAAAAGAAATTACTTGTATCAGAAAAAATATAAGCATAAATCATTGCATTACCATAAAAATCTCTATCAGTTCCGCCATCGCATAATTTTCCATAATACTCTCCATTAATCTGTCCTTCATAAAAAACTTTTTTCTTATTACCATTCACATTATCAGAACAATCAACAAGATTCACAGAATCTAAATCTATAAATTGAATGGTTTCATCGCTACCTATAAACATTTCAGGAATCTTATTTATTTCGTCAGGAGCATCCTCAAGATAAAAAAATTTATCATTCCCTGTTATAAAGATAAAATTAGTAATCCTAAATGGAGCATTCCAGCCATATGTAAAAAATTTAAATTCATTATCCTTCATACCTTCAGGAGCAAAAACTATATTACCTTTTAGTTTTTTACCTGCCACCCCATTAACAAACATCCTTTCTTCATTTAAAGTACTAGGATCGCATTTAAACTCTAATTTTATCTCTTTGCCAAATTCTAACTTGCTTCCAACTAAATTGCTTTTAAATCCAGTAAATGCAATATCTAATTCCTCCACAGCAACTTTTGCAGTTAAATTTCCAAATAAATCAGTTTGTTGAACAGCGAACCAAACTAAAAATAAAAATATAGATATACCGGCAATTATCGAAAACAACCAGCTAAAAGATATTTCAAAACCTTTTTTATTCATTTTATTGACTAATCAAAACTCCTTCATTTCCTCTATTTTCAAATCTTATTTCAACTCTATCATTTCTAACAGTAGCACAAGTAGGATTATTATTTTCTACAAAAAATCTAGTAGCATTAAATCTATTTTCCCTGAATTCGGTTACAGGAAAAACAAAAACATTGCTAAATTCTTTCAAAGATTCCATATAATCATCCGGGTCAACATTATAAGTTGGATTTATAAAACAAACTCGAGTAACTTCGCTAGGTAGAATAAAATCTTCTCTGCCGCTGCTCCCAATATCTAAAAAATAAAAATCATTTATTTTCTTTTCTAAATTTTTATAAAAATCAATTAATAGGACTTCATCTTTAAAATCTTCGCCTTGTCTAACAGTTTTAATTCCAAAAAATAAAACGGTTACCGCTAAGATTAATATAAATATCCATGTAAAAATCTGCTGCATCTGTCCGTTTTTCATTTTTTTTAGACATTAATCTTCACTATATTAGGCATAACGTTGTCCCAATTATCTCTACACTGAGCATAGTAGCTTGAGCTTGTAACAACTAAATGTTTTCTATTATTTTCTGTCCTGCTTAAATCATTACCAAGATTAATATTATTAGTTGTAGATAATTTGCATACCGCCTCTTCATTTGTTCTAATATATTTAGTCCCGCCTGTTGTAATTATCTGGACTATTTGAGGAGGAGTAATATCTCTTGAAACAGCGAAGTTAATAGTATTAGTAAGTGTTTCAGCTCCATCACCGCAGCTTATAGTTATTGTCTTAGCACCATTGCTAATTCCGCTAACAGTGGCTGTATGGATGTAAATGTTTGTATTATCAAATGCCCTTGTTAAACTTCCGCTCAAGCTTCCTGAATAAGTACATTGCACATTCGCTCCATTATTAGCTCCTCCGGCAGTCTTAGCGCTAATTGTAAAGCTATCGCTTCCTTGTGTTTCACTAGGCTTAGTTTCAACAATTCTTAACCTATTTGATTGAGGAACATTAATTCTAAAGTTAATCTCTTGTAAAGCAATACTATTTCCAGCCTCATCTCCGCATCTTACATAAAATGTATAATCATCATTGCCTCTAACTAAATTCTCTTTTGTATATCTAATGCTTGGAACTCCACTAACCCTGACTTCCTGATGTGTATCCATAATTTGGTTGTTAAATGCGCCCGCTACTACATCATCTGTTTCCATTAAATTATCATAATTCTCGCTCCAATAGCAGGTAGCAGCACCATTTCCTGTTTGTCCGCCTGTTAATGTAATCTCTAAATCAAAAGCATAATCAGTTAGTGTCCCACTTGGACCTTTGCTTTGCACAACTAAATTTCCTGCAGTTATGCCTTCAGGTCCTTCTCCAGGTTCTTCTTCAAGTCCGCTTATTAATAAAGTGTTCAACAAACCACTTTCTATATTTTGTGCTTTAACATAGTAAGCGTTATTAGGACTAAACCCGTCATTCAATCTTACAGCAGTCCATCTGATAATTGTAACATTCTCTATACTAAATGTAATTCCAGTTGAAGGCACGACAACATCATCTGGTTGAGCTAAATCAATTCCTGCAATTGCATCTTTTTCTAATATTTCATAGCTTATAGCATTTCCAACCTCGCAGCTTTCTCCTCTTATAACTGCGATTGCTTCGCTTCCTTGTCTTATGCTCTGTAATGATGCTCCGCTTTGTTCATCTTTCCATTCAATAGAAGTTATTCTGCATTCTTGAGGATCAGGTTCAGTAATGCCTGCTCCACCATCACCTCCAGCTCCGGTTACAGTTGTGCTTCCTGCAGATACAGCAAAGTAAAACGGTTTTTGTGCAAATGCTCCTTGTCTATCCTCAACTCTAGCCACTAAAACATAATCCCCATTTCTAGCATCATCAGGAACTCTCCAGCTAAATTCATTTTGTAAATTTCCGACTCTTAAGAATTGGGCAGAAACATCTTCATTCTCATTTCTTATTGTATAAACTAAATTAGCATTATCTCCAGCATCTTCATCGTTAGCAACAATTCTTACATTAATTACTTCCCCTTTATTATATACATATTTATCAAGTTGTATATTTGATATAGTTGGATTCCTATTAGTAACTCCTTCTTGTAAAACTATTAATCTCAATTCCTTGCAGGCTCTATTGCTGCTCAAATCAGTAAAGCAGAAAGCAATAGTATAATCCCTCGGTGTCATTGACGCACTGTTTAACACAAATCTATAAGAATTATCGCTAATTTTAGAAACAGAAGCGAATCTTCCTATTCTTGGTGTTTCGCTAAACGTATTCATACCAATACCTACTGGGCTTGTTGCAATAACGGTAAATTCATATAAGTCTCCTCTATTCAAAGTTCTTTCACTATCTGGTTCAATAACTATTATAGGGGATTCATCCTGGCAAACTTTATTATTATCACTATCTCTTAATCCACTTAGACAATTATCTCTGCAAACATGAGTTGTAGTATCTTCTGCATCAACTAAATTCCATTCACAATTCAAACTTGGGTTTACACATAAATCTCTTGTTGTTAAAGTATTACAAGCGGTTGTAGTTCCAACTGCTTCACAAACCCCATCTCCATTATTATCTACAGTATTTGCTGGACAGTCAGCAACACATTGTGTTCCAAACCATTTACAATTTAAGTCCGAAGCAATACAATTACCTTGCCCTTGGTCAGTTAGGCTTGAACATGTTTGAGTAACAACTCCAGGCTCGCAAGTCTGTATTAAACTCGGAGAAGAAGTACTACAACTATTTGGATTAATACAAGTTCTAGTTATTTCACCATTAGTAGGACATTCTGCAGGGCTAAAACCAGTACATACCCATTCACAAACTTCTTCAACAATATTAAATGTTCTCAAAGAAGTTTTCTCTCCCTCTCTATAATCCCCATCATAAGAAAATATCTGGTAGTTATAAACACCAAGAGGAATATTTGAACCTATTAAAGCACTTAATAATGAACCCCTATTTATTGAATATGCTCCCCCCCCATTATTCATATTAACAATAGGAGTGCTCTCAGTAATAACAATATCACCATTACTTATTCTCAAATCATTATTATTCTCAAACACAAAGACAACATTATCTCTCTCCCTGCTAGGTCTAACTTCCACCTTCCAAGTAGTATTATCTTGAGTAATCATTTCTTCATTTTTTATGCTGTTTGTAGTAAATGAAATCTCTGCAACACCAACATTTAAATTACTAGACCATGTAGACTCTTTAGTATTTGTTCCATCACTAACAATCGCTTTAAACACATACTCTGGATTACCTATCACATCGTTTATGTATTGAGCTTCCCATTCAGCTTCAGCAACGTCATTTATTATTTCAATATTTCTTATTAAAGGAATATTAACATTGGAATCAGATCTAACTACTCCTAAACCACCATCATTTTCTGCAATTTGGAAATTAACATCTAAACCTTGGCAATTTAAAGCATCAACTTTTAATTTAACAGGATCATCATCATAAGCTAGATCTATAGAACCATCAACAACATTGGTCCATCTTGGATTAATTATTCTACATTGATCAAGTGTATTCGCAGGTACTTCACAAATACCATCCTCATTATTGTCTACTAAATTATTTTGACAATTACTGTCACATTTAGATGTGTCACCAGACCATTTGCATCCTGCAGTAGTACAAGTATTCTGATTAGCATCTAAAGCTGTATCTGCACAGTTAACAGAAACTACACAATCAGAAATATTAACACAAATACCTCTATTATTACTGGCAGATGCAACTTGATTACATTGTTTACATTGTGTTCCATCACATTGACCAATAGTAGTACTAGCATCATTGCAATCCAAGTTATCAGCTACCCTGTCGTTATCAATATCACTTAAACATAAAGGATCAGGAATTGTATCACAATAATCTGTACTAAATCCAGAAGTAGGACAACTATCTGCAGAGCAAGATCCGCTAATACAAGATTGTTTAATCCTGCTAGGGGTGCATAAATGTTTTCCAGAGCCAAGAACTTCTTCACAATAGGAATTTGTAGCACACGCAGAACAATCACTTGAATCATCACACAATGTTACTATAGTGCATGTTTTTATCTCATCTGGTTTATCTGTTATAGTCCTGCAATTATTTGAGTCGGTGCAAGTTCTGGTTTGTTGCTCGCTAGCAGGGCAAATAGTAGGAGTCCAATCAGTGCATACCCAATTTTCCACACAGCTTGAAGGAGTCTCAACAATTCTAAATGTTTTATCTTCACTAACATCATTCTCCTGAGGATTACCATCATAAGCATAAATTCTAACTTTATACTCCCCTAAAGGCAAATCAGTACTCCCTCCAAGATTTAATGTAAATTCCCCTTCTCCTGATGAAGTCATATCATAATAAAGTCTCAAGGTAGCAGATGAAGGCTTATCTACAACAGTTAAAACTGCATTTTGTCTATTCTTCAAAGATTTTATTCTAATCTCAGGAGTCCTATCTGTAATCTCACCACTAGGACTTAAAAATTCTATCCTCTTTTCTATCAAATCAAGTAATTTAGAATTAACATTTAACAATTCTCTACCATTTTTAATCCTAATCTTAAATCCATACTCTGGACTTGCATCAGTATCCCCAACAGAAGGAATTTCAGATTGATAGGTGGGAGTTGTCCAAGGTATAATCAATCTCTCATTAGCAACATTACCTTCAGGATCAGGAGCAAAATTATCATTTCTGAAAAAGTCCCACTCATAAATATCCGCTATTAAATCCAAGCCATTGCAACTTTGTGTTTCAATAACAATTTGAACATTCTCTTGAGAAAACTCGTTAACAATTTCATTTCCATCTAAATCTGCCCAGTGTGCGTTATTAACTCCGCAAGTTGTAATATCGCCAGGTGTAGAAGGTTCTGTCTCTCCTCCACTACAATCCAAATCAGCAACACAAAGCACATTTGAACCACAAGCAATATTGCAAGTATTTCCGCTACTACAGTCTAAAGAACATGAATTTCCTGAGTCCACAGTTATTGTAACAGCACTTTTTACTTCTGAAGTCCCAGTTTGAGGTCTATCAGTACATTTAACAATGTACCTATGAGAACCATCACTTAAGCCAGTAAATGTATGGGAGTATTGATAAATTATAGGATTTAAATTATCATCTCTTTCAAGAACAGCACCTCTTCCATTACTTAATTGGAGATAGTTATCAAGTTCATACTCTGTTATTTGACATTCTGCACGCCCAGTATTTTGTTTTCCTCCTTCAGTATTGACTTTTATTACTGGAGAAGCTACATTATCTACATCAACAACAATATCCATAACTAAAGAATTAGAACTGCTACAATCCAAATCAGCAACACAAAGCACATTTGAACCACAAGCAATATTGCAAGTATTTCCGCTACTACAGTCTAAAGAACATGAATTTCCTGAATCAACAGTGATAGTAATAGCATTTCTTACTTCTGAAGTTCCTCCCTGTTGGGTATCCGTACATTTAACAATATATTGATATTCTCCATTACTTAGATCATCAAATGTGTGAGTATATTGATAGCTTATAGGGTTTAAATTATCATCTCTCTCAAGAACTCTTCCGGAACCTCCATTTAATGCAACATAATTATCAAAAGCATAATTTGTAATAGTACAAGTTGCCTGTCCTGTATTCCTATTCCCTCCTTGTATGTTTACATTTATTATAGGAGAAGTTACACTATCAACAGCAACAACTACATCAACTACCAAAGAACCAGAAGTTCCTGTTCCCCCTCCACTTGTAGAAGCAACGCAAACACCAGTACCACTAACATCAGTATAACCTTCTGCACAATTTGTATTACACTTCAAGTCTCCGTTCCATTTGCACCCATAAAGAGTACATTCTCCTAAATTACTATCAAAATGGTTGTCTGTACAATCTACAACACCTGTAAATTCAGGAATAGTTCTACAAATTCCATCATCATCAGAACCAGTAGGATTAATAAACGAAGTTCCTTGGTAACATCTCTGACCCGTCGCTAGGACACATTTTCCAATTGACCTTCCTCTATCAGTATTTTTATCATTACAATCCTCTGCATCAGCAATATTGTCTCCATCCTGATCACTCAAACAAAGAGGATTAGGGGTAACACTACAATAGGAGGCACCATAGATAGGATTACTCGAACTGGGACAGCGATTAGCAGAGCAAATATTATTTATGCAACTTTGTCTTCCTGAATACCTATCAAGTTCACATAAGTATTTATCATCACCTGATGTAGCACAATAATCCTCTCCTGAACAAATAGGACACTGACTATCATCAACGCATCTAACCTGGTCAGATCTTATAGGTTTTTGGAAATTAACAGTTATAGAACCGGTAGCAACATTGCTTGTATCTCTCAAATCTCTGCAAGTAACACTTATCCCATACTCTTGATCTTGTGTTAGGAAACTAAATAATTGTCTATGAATTCTCCTGTCTTCAAATAAAGGATCTTGGTCAGAACCAAATGGAATTCCATTAACTGGATTCCCATCACTGGTAAGATAACTATAACTACAAGAAGCCTGTCCATTTATTCCTCCGCCTGTTGTAACATTTAATAAATCCTCAGAACCAACTACCTGACCTTCAGGATTTTCTATACTAAGTGTTAAAGGACTAGCACCTACAACTTGATAAATTGCTGAAGGGGAAATTATATTTTGATTCTCACTAGTGTCTTTGCAACTAAAGTAATAATTATTTATACCTTGCCGTATATCTGATAAAGTAGTGCTGCAAATTTTAGCTTTAATATGAGAATTAATAGTTGTTCCTTCTTCATCTTCATCATCAAGTTCATTTGGATCTGAATCAAGGCATGTAAGGCGAGTCATCTGATCATAACCAACATCGTCATTGCTAAATCTACATTCTTCAATCCCTGTTAAATCTGTAACAGCAAAAGATAATTCCATACTAGGAGTATTCAATCCTACTGTAGAACTATATCCGCCTTCTATATCTGTAGGTTCAAAATTAATCAAATGTGGAGGAACTACATCTCCAACTCCATCTGTCAAAGAGAAAGTGAAAAAATAATCTGTATCCATAACATTGCCACTAAAATCCATACATTTTACATAAGATACACACTCTCCGTTGTTACATCTTTCAATTAAACCTCTCCACTGATTTGGATCATCAAAGTAAATAGGTAAGAAATGATCTTTTCCATTTGGCAGCTCAGAAAATAATCTTAAATTATATGTCTGTGCATTTTCTAATATTTTTTCATATGCCCGCTCATCATCTAAACCACCGGTACCCTCAAGGAGATTATAATTAAACAGATCGTCTCTATCAGGTCTAGAACTATACCTGCACTCAGATATTTCATCTGTAGATAAGATTAAAGCATATTGTCCATTTAATTTTAATTCTCCTAAATCACAACCCCTTCTCACATTAGAGTTTACCCCCGTTAAGGGCGTTCTTGTTGTAAATGTAGCCCCGCTTCCGCTATCAGGTGAAACTATAACAAACCCAGTAAACGCATTTCCACTAGCAATATTTCCATTGTTAATTTGAGAAACGTCATCTTTTATTTGCATAGTCTCTACATTTATTACACCGCAAGAAATAATTTCAGGAGAATCCTCATCAACATTAATATCCCCTTTATCTTTACATGTTCCTTCATTCTGTATTTCTATTCCTGAAAAGAATTCACAGTTATCTCCTATAGCTTGGCATCTATATTCAGTACAAGGTTCAAATGGAAATTCATTACTATTACAAATACTACAGTCTCCATTATCTATTGGATTATAAACAGTACAGCTCCCGCCCCAGCTA
>DAISWR010000003.1:0-21007 GCA_036826255.1 Nanobdellota archaeon
CTAAAACCTCAAATATTTTTTCAACACTAGGAATTATTTGGTTATTAACATAATAATTTTCATCATAATCCCCTTCATTAATGTCTTCAGGAATATTTGCTCTATCCCTAATCATGCCTTTTCCAGCTTTAATAACAAACCAGATAGTGTCTCCACTACCAACCCTCATTCCTTTTTGTTGCATCTTTTTTGCTACACTAACATGCGGGCCTATCTGAACATAATCTTCCAACTTCATCCTCAACTGTGTAAATATAATTAAATCCTTTATTTTAACCTCTTTATTCCTCAACTTAGAGATAACATCTTTGACATAGTTTAAAGCTTTTTCTTTGTTACTCTCACTTAATACAATCTCCAAAACCCTTTTCTGTGTTTGCCTAGCAATTAAACTCCAATCTCTCCTTATAGTCTCAAAACCAACTATTTTCATTTTTCCATTTTCGTTAATTAAAGCATATTTTTTCTTGGCCCCAATCATCTCCCCTTTTTTAGAAACGAAAATTCCACTTTTATAGAAATCTTCTAACTCTAACTCCATCAAACCAGGAAGCCCTTTATTTAATTTTTCTAAAAATTTTAAAACATCTTCTTTACTCTTCTTGCCTAGTGTAGCAGCAAATCCATCAGTATCAGCATAAACAACATCTAATCCAAATTTCTCAGCTTTCTTTATAACGTCTTGAACAAATTCTCTACCAAAAGCTGTAATGCCTGAAGCACATTCCTTAGAATACCATCTGGCACCAAAAAAAGCATAATAACCATAACTACTATTTGCTATTGTCTTTAACCCATAACTTCTCGCTTTCAAAACATTATCCTCTTTATTTTCTTTAATTATTTTCCTAATTCTTTGTCTTCTAACTATAAGTTCTCTAATGACGCTAGGGATAAAATCTTCTTTTTCATCAAAATAGTAATTTACCTTTCTACCCGATTCATCAACGATATCAGGACTTTTGTATCCTTTATTATAATTTAAACTAGAAGGGCTTATATTTTTACTTACTATGATGCTAGGATACAAAGACATAAAATCTAAAACAACCAAATTTTCATACAATCCTGGTTTAGGCTCCATAACAAATCCTCCCTTATAAGTATGAACCCTTCTTACTGCAATCATATCTCCGGAAGGTTTATTTGGAATTAAAACATTAAATTCTTTAGCCCTTCTCATCAGATAGCTCTCAACTAATTGTCCATAACTTACTCTGCAAACATCAAATATATTTATTCCTACAATTTTGACTATCTCAATTAGATTAGGCAAGATACTTTCTGCTAATCTTAGAGTTAGCCTGCTGTCCTGTAAATTATAATAACAAATATCTTTTGCCTCTCCTTTATCCCAAGCTTGGTTAATATCAATAAGATCCATTTGTAGTTTATCTTCCCCTAAAAGAGCCTTAGATACTGAGCCTAGACTATAAGAATCTAAATTCAGAGAGCCAGCCATGATCTTACTAATAAACTTATAAATATCTAAATGGACAATGCCATTTATTTTAGCACTTTTTATTTTACCCCTCTCAGTAAAATTAACATTGCTTCTATCCTTGCCCAAGCCCAAATTTATTTTATATTTTTTAGTTCTATCCATAATTTGCGGAAAATCAAAACCATCGCTGTAATAACCAACCAAAAAATCAGGATCATAATTCTTTACATGATTTTTAAACTTCTCAATTAATTCATCCTCAGATCCAACAAACTCTATATCTTCATTAGCATCTTTAAATTTTTTCCAAGTTATTACTTTTTTAAAACCGTCATTTCCATATAAAGCTAAAGAAATAATTGGATTATCCATCCTTGTTTCTTCACTAGCAATCCCATATGTTTCTATATCGAACGCTAACATTTTATAATTATCACATACCTTTTCACTTATCTGATTAACCTTACCATCAATATATAGAATCCCCATATTTTCTATTAACTCTCCATCAACCTCACACAAAGTTAAGGGGGTTATCTCTTTATCTATCAAATATTTTCTATAGGATGGAATATCATACTCTAGTTCTTCACTCACTTCAGGAAGTTTTTTTAATTCATCTTTAATAATCTTAATAGAAGACGGCTTATCAACAGTAACTTTTATAGCCTTAACATCATCTCCTAAATATTTTTTATCGACAACAACCACCTTTTCAATCGTATAGTAAATACCATTATCCTCTATCTCAACATCCTTGATCTTATCAACGAATTTATCTAGATTAATCTCTTTTTCAGGAATAATATAAAAATAAGACTCCTGACTCTTGTCCAAAACAACGATGCTCTTCCCATCTTCGGTTCTACCAAAGAGTCTTACCCCATCTTTTTCGTCTATATCTATAGGGTAGAATTTTATTTTGACCATGGAATCATCATGTTAAGTGTTTTTATAATCCTTTCTTTATAAACCGAAAGCTTTTTATACAAATACCACTCCGAAGTGGTGTGTAGTAGAGATATTAGGGGGTTATAATAATGGTTAAAGAAAGAGAAATTGCTGGTGTTAAGATCATTGAATTAGAATCTAGAGAAGTCCTAGATATAAATTCTGTACATGGCGATACTCCTATAGCTGTAATGGACTTAGCAGGAATGTATGCTGCCGCAGCTTTAGTACAGCCTGATGGTAAGGTAAAAGCAATAGATAGTATTAGTAGGGTAGGTGTACCATACAACACTATCACAGCTATAGAAAATATAAAGAAGAAAAATATCACTTTAGATAAAGGTCTAGTTATGGGAGAACAAGCTCTAGATCCTTCTATACGTCACTTATTAAAGGATGTAAGAGCGCCTACTAAAAATCTAAAAACGATAGAAGAAGACTTAGAATTCTATAAAACCTTTGGTCCCCATTTATTAAAAAAATTGGGGCTAAAAGAAGGGGAAAAATATATTTTAACAGTAACGCTACCTAATGCATTCAGAGATGAAGTTCCTGAGAATTTTATGAGAGCAACATGGGATATAGGGGCTGAATTAAAGCTTGATGTAAAAGGAATTACTGTTGTAAGAGAAGCTGAAGCGTTGGCTTTTAAATATAATATAAAATCTCATGCTATATCTGTAAGTGGCGGGGATACTACTACAGAGATTGGTTTAGTAGTGCCGATAGAACAAGATAATTTAGAGCGTAAGATAGATGTACCTTACTACTCAACAATCTTCTCTGCAGGAAGAAAAGTAAGAGAAAGTGCTTCTAAATTTATTAGAGAAGATTTGGAAAGACGAGGTTATAATCCAAGATCCCAGGGTTTCCGTGGGGATATTGAAAGGATAATGTGCGAAAAGTATTTGGCTATAAGATTTCCAGAAGAAGATCTGGACGAAAAGGATTTAATGGCATTACCAGAAAATAAGAGATATAAGGTCACGGTAGATTTAAGAGACAAGTTGGGTGATAAAGCTTTAAGATTAGGGATACAAGGTAATCCCTTAGATTTAACTATGATTGAGGCACCACAAAGAGAATTTGTTGATAACGCATTTAATGGTGTTATCAAGATACTAAAAGAAGAGGGAGAGAAAGAAGATGTAGTAAGAGAATCGTTAGAAACTGTTATTGTCAGCGGCGGATCATTCTTGCCGAAGAATAGTGTTGAGTATCTTGTAAGAAAACTTGTAGAAGCAGATTGCATGCCAGGCGAGGTTATACACGACACAGACCACAAATACTCTACAGTCATTGGTGCTGCGTTAGTTACTGCAGAAAGACAGTACTTACAGCGTTCCAGAGAATAATATTTATTCTTAAACATCACAAGAGAAAATGTCATACAACCTTACTAATTTAAGGATTAGGATAGAAGATTCTTTATCTAAAGGATCAAAAATAGACCGCCCTGATTTACACCATCTAATAAACAACATTGATACAAACGTTAGGCAGGAAATAGTAGTATCTTATGACGATATAAAGCAGAGTGTGTATAATTTATGCGAGGTGATATTTATTCATTCTGAAAAGTCTTTAGATAATTGTTTAAGATTAGCATTTAATTTCATGGATTCTACAGCGCAAATAGAAACATTAAATCAAAGGCTAGACTCTATGAAAAAGAGGTATGGGATAGCGGGAGGAAGAATTAACAGGCCATTTACTGGGCCAGATAGAATAAAAAGTTTTGAAGAAGCTAATGAAAACCTAACAAAGGAAGGTCCAAGAATAGAAGAAAAGAAAAGCATCTATAAATCTATCAGGGATGGGTGTGTATCTACCTTAACAGATATTTTAAATGATTTCTTAATTAAATATAGTGGTCTTGCAAAACAAAATGAAATGCTTTTATTAAGTATTTCAAGAGAAGAGGAGTGGAAGAAGTGGGGAAAAGAGAATACTTTAAATGAGTTATACAATAAAATATGTTCTGACAAAGCTAAAAAAGATAGAGAAGAAAGATTGTTGGATGAGGGGAAAAAGTTAATTATTACCAGTCCTACAATAACACAGCATACGCCTGGTGCTGTAGCCTCTTACGAAGGAAAAAAGCAACAGGCATTACCTCAATTAAATCCGCAGGATGAGAAAAAGATTTTAAGGGAGATTTTAAGACAAAATGACGCATGGAGGAAGTATATAGGTGTTACAGTAATGAATCTGGAGGGAGAATTGGAAGATACTCAGAGAAGAGAAGATATTAAAAAAAAGCTTGTAGAAAGCGTAGGCATAGAAAAAATACTGCCTTATTATAGAATATAGGATGGCTAAAGCGCAATCTAAAATAATTTATGCATCTGGAAATAGTAAAAGATTAAGCGAGTTAGCAGGATTGGCGCAAGATGATTATAGTACATTATTCTACATATTTAAGGACTATATGGGTTTGGCTTTTGAGAATAAAGAAGAAGAAGAAAGATTCAATAATGCTAAAAAGTTTTTAAGGGGAGAATATTTAGAAGATGAACTTGGGAACTTCGGAGATTTTTTATCAAATTCGGCTGATTCTTCAAAAAAAGAAGTACAAAAGACATCAAAATGGTTTATGGAGAATAAGTTAGTTATAGAGGAGAGATATGCACAAAACTTAGACTTGTTAAAAAAAGAATTAACAAAGTATGACCTAACCTTCTTGGTGTTGCTGGAAGATGATAAAAAACTAGTAGGGGATAAAGATGAAAGAGATAATCCTGATGCACAGGTGACCACTTATAACACTCTTGCAGGAGAAATGATAAAAAAATATAATCCATCTGTGTTGGGTATATTAGGTTTTATAAATTTAGAATATTTAGATAATTTAGCCAAAGAAGAAAATAATATCTTGATGCTAGGCGGAAATCCGCCCCAGAATGAGCCGGATGTAAAAGAAAAATTAGATTTGTTAGTGGACAGATCTAAACTAGTGCTAAAAGTAGGAGATTCAAATTCAAAATATCCTCCAAAACAACCAATAGGTCCAAGAACAGAGCTGTTGGCAGGGATATATTCTATAGATGACGCTTTGGGTGGAGAAAAGATAGAAGTAGCCCATAGCATAGAAATAAATCATGACGGAACTCTTAGCACAAAGGCGTTAGCGTTACAAAAAGATAAAGAAGATAACTTAACAAAATTAGTCAATTTAGAGGATTATCTTAAAGAAAAAGAATCAAAGATGCAGGTTCCCTTTGTCTTAGAAGAAGATAAAGTAGAACAAATGGCAGGAGAAGTTGAAAATTTGACTAAAAAAGAGCAGCCATTAGAAACATCTAGCTTATTATTTGCTAAAATTACCAGCGACTTAAAAGGGCTATCAAGAGTAATAGCCCATTGGTTGGAAAAAGACTCTGAACCAACAGAGTATACTAAAAAAAGTCTTATTGAAAGCCAAGATTTAACTACAATAAATTCAAATATTAAAGCATTCCAAATAAGAATGAATAAATAAGTTTATTTAATTTCTACATTAGATGGAATTTTTCTATAAAGTTTTACTTCTATATTCTGCAACACATTACAAGAAATCAAACAATTTCTTTAATTCCTTACCTACCTTAATGTGGTCTACAGGCCTAAACATAAAAACGTCCTTATCATCAAAATAACCACCTCTAAAATTATCTAGTGGAATTCCAGTTCTTTTGCTTAACATTAGAGTATAAAAATAAACTTGCGTAGCCGCATACTTCTCTTTAGCCGCATTTGGCTTATAATCCCAAACCCATACATTCCCATCCTCAATTCTTAAAACGTCTATATGTCCGGTTAAAGGCTCAACACTATTAAACATGCCTTTAAACTCATTTAGCTCATTAGGCTCTAACCATAATGGAACTTCAACAGCAATAGTTTTATCATCATTTTCTAACATAAAAACCTGAACCTTAGAGTGAGATGTTAAGTACCTTTCATGATTCTCTTTTAAACCTAAGCTTGTTAACTCACAAACTTCATGATTTTTAACTCTTTTAATATCAAGATTATCTATTTTAAATCTTAAAGCGCTGCTTCTAGGACCAGATTCAAAATAGTTGTGAGGACATTCCTTAAACACCCTATCTAAATAAGTAGCAAGTTCAGGATAATTACTACACAGACTCTTAGCTTTAAAATTATGGACCCTATAGTGATAATAACCACCCAAATGGTCTAGAGAAACATGTTTTATTATCTTTAACACCCTCCACGTTCTATAATCTACTTTGATATAAACCTTTTGGTAAAATATTTATATACATACACACTGATAATGGGATGGGAATAAAACTATCAGAGATAATACCTAAAAAAGAAATTAGTTTTGATGATATAAAAGAAAAAAAATTAGCCATCGACTTTTCTAATGCAGTATTCCAATTTCTTTCTTCTATAAGACAAAGAGATGGAACCCCTCTTATGGATTCAAAGGGAAGAGTTACCTCACACTTACAAGGAATATTCTCTAGATTTGCTAACCTAATGCAAAGGGATATTAAATTAGCTGTAGTTTTTGATGGAAAACCCCCTTTATTAAAAATAAAAACTCAGGAGGAAAGGGAACATAGGAAACAATTAGCTGAAAAAAAACTTAAGCAAGCAATGGAAGAGGAAGATGAAGAAGCAGTTTTAAAATATTCAAAACAAACTACGAGACTAAGTAAGGGAATTCTTGAGGAATCTAGAGAGCTAATAAAAGCAATGGGCATCCCTGTAATACAAGCGCCGAGCGAAGCAGAAGCTCAAGCAGCTTTCATGTGTGAAAAAGGAGATGTTTATGCAGTTGCTACATCTGATTTTGATGCTTTAATTTATGGATGCCCACGAATGTTAACAAACCTGACAGTTTCGCAAAGGAAAAAACTTCCTTCAGGATCAACTGTAAAAATAAGCCCTGTATTAATAGAATTAAGTGACACCTTAAATCACTTAGGAATTACTTTAGACCAGTTATTGGTTTTATCTATCCTAGTTGGAACAGACTACAATGAAGGGGTTTCTAGGATAGGGCCAAAAACTGCTTTGAAGTTAGTTAAACAATATAAAGACTTTGATACCCTATTTGAAGAGGTTAAAGCAGATTTTAATTGGAAGGAGATTTATGCAGTATTCAAGTCAATGCCAATTATGAAAAACTATAAACTAAAATGGGAAGTTCCAGATGAAAAGAAAATAAGAGAAATTTTAGTAGAAGAGCACGATTTTTCAGAAGAAAGGGTTAATAAAACATTATCCTCTTTGTTAAAGAAAAAATCATCTAAAGAACAAAAAGGTTTAGATAAGTGGTTTTAAGGGTTATAGCCACCCCCCCATTGTTGGTTTTTAGAGATTATTTCAGCCCTTTTAAGCGCAGGAGTTAAGCCCCTCGGCAATTTTGTATTTGTATCCACTTCCATTGAAATTCCCAAGACAGCATTAAGCTTCTTAACTTCTTCTAGAGAAGTTCCTAATACTTTAAAACTTTTTGCACAATCATTTTTAAAGTTTATGGCATCTACACAGCCTTGTCTAGCCCTGCTTAGTAAAGGAGGCTTAGTTTGTAGTGAAGCAACAACCTCGCGATTCATTATATTTTCAAATTGTTGGATGTCCGCCTTTATTCCATTTAAACTATTCTTTATTGATCCCAGTTTGCTTCTTATTCTACTTGCTTGATTTTCAATCTTGCTCCAAAATTTTTTGACATCATCCTTAAAACTTACAATCGTTATATAAGGATGCTCTACAAGTATTGCATCAAAAGCTTTTCTTAAATTACCTTCGATGTTATTATATAAGAAACCCTCTAAGTTCTTTACTATACCCTCATCTACTCTTTTAAACTCTTTACTTAGATCGTCCTCTTTCATGATGACCTTAGAAATTCTACCAACAACTTCCCTTGCCAATTTGCTTTTTTTCTCAGGAGCTAAATTAGCACCAAGTAATCTGTCTAAAGCTGCAACAATCCCATTTAGATCATTTATTTGATCAACACTATTTTTTAATTGACGTTCAAGAGACTCTCTTTCTATGTTCTCTATATCTCTCTCAACGATAGCTTGTTTCCTTGCCCTTTCAAAAGCTGTCCTAGCTTCACTTGGTGTACCACTAGTATAGTCTCCACTACCTATAGAACCTCCACTAACTCCACCTACTACAAACTTAATTAGCCTCCAGCCGAAAATAATTAAGCTTAGAGCTGCTAAAAGACTAACTAAAGCCCAGGCTGCACTCCAAGGACCTTCAATAGTATCACCAAGGAGCATCATTCCAGCTACCCATATAACAAAAAAACTAATCGAAGCAGCAAGCATTTTATCATTCTTACCGCCAAATTCTATATGGCTAAAGAACCTATAAATAAAAAAACCACCAAAGATTATAAAAATGACCCCCCCTATAGGGCCAGTAATTTCCAAAATATCTGGTGCTAGTCTGATTACACCAAAAGATAATGCCAAGCCAACAGCCCAAATTATAGCCTGCGCTCCCTTTTGACCTTCAAATTTCTTACCAATAGTTGCTTGAACTAAACCAATGTAAAAAATAAATACCAGCACCCCGGAAATCCAAGGACCATTCTCTGGGCTAGATGCAAATGCTGCAAGGTCAACTAGTATATTACTAATGGGTTCAAAAGCATTTTGTGCTAAAACACTAGGAATTGCTAATAAAGAACCAAAAAAAATGCTGCTATATAACCTTTTTTTATCCATAACATGCCTCTTTATATTGGAGTTTAAGAAATATTTAAATATAAACCTTTCGGATTAAATAAAATGAAATCATACGATTTAGTCGGTTCTATAGCTATTTTAAATGAAAAGGCAAAGAATAAAGAAAAAATAGCCAAAGATCTGCTAAAAAGCCACAAAAACATCGAGACAGTAGTTATAAGAAAAGGTATGTATTCTGGGTTGCATAGATTAAGAGAAACAAAGTATATTGCTGGAGAAAAAACAAAAGAAACCGTCCATAAAGAAAATAACGCTTTAATCAAGTTAAATATTGACACTTGCTATTTTTCTCCAAGGACAGCTTCTGAAAGGCTTAGGATAGCTAAATTAGTGAAAAAGAATGAAAATATATTAGTTATGTTTTCTGGTGTAATGCCTTATGGAGTCGTAATAGCAAGAAATGCTAAACCTAAGAAAATTTATGGTATTGAGATAAATAAAGAAGCCCACAAATATGCCTTGGAAAATGTAAGGTTAAACAGAATAAGCAATATAGAATTGATAAAGGGCAATGTTAAAAATATCATGCCAAAACTAAAAATAAAGTTTGATAGAGTAATAATGCCTCTACCAAAAACATCTTTCAGATACCTTTCTTTACCGCTTAAACATCTAAAACAAAAAGGATATTTGCATTACTATTTATTTTCAAGAAGAGTACCAAAAAAACAGATCAAATCATTAAAAATAAAGAAAATAATAAAATTAAACCAAATTGCTCCTGGAAAGTATAAGTATTGCATAGATTTTCAAAAGATAGCTTAAATATTTAATCTTAATCCCATTCTAGAAGATTTTATTGCAGAAGGTGCTTCTCCACCATGCCAACTTCTTCTAGGTCTAACCCTCATGGGATATAGTCTTTCTGAATTATCATCTAAAATAACAGCAGCGCCCTTTTCACTAGGCAGGGCATTTACTGCATCTGTCAGACCCTTGATCATATAATTCTGCATTATAGCATTTAAAGCATCGATATCTCTTTTAGCAGTAATCTTATGTGATATAACCAAATCACTTTGGGTTAAAACGTCATCGTGGATTTTTCCAGGTTGCTGAGAAGCAAGTATTAAACTTATTCCTGGTTGCCTTCCCTCCCTAAGTATTGTGACTAAAGCATCAGTAGCAGCATTCTCTCCTTTATCTGGTAAAAACTCATGTGCCTCGTCAATAACGAGCCAGATCATTGGCAATTTGCTTTCAGTTTCTTCTTCTCCAACATCTCCTAAATAGCTATACCCCTTTTCTACTGCATCCAACTCTTCTTGCTTCCTTGTTACCATTCTTTCTGTAAACAATTTTTTAGCAATAAGTCCTATAGCAAGTCCTTTAATTCCCCATCCCCCAGCAGTTGTAGCATAACAGCTTACGTCTAAAACAGAAACTTGCCCACCCTTTACCATATTTTTGATGCTAGTCCCATTCTCATCAAATAATCCCCAGTCATTAGCTGTTAACAATAGGCTAGTGGCTTTATTCTTAGTATCTTGTTCAGCCTCAACATCCCTTCCAAGAGCATCTATTAACCCATCAATACTGTAGTCCTGCCCTTCTAACCTCTTAATGATCCTGTGCAATAAGACTCCAACACTACTAAATTGATCTATGCCAAACGTTTTACACCAATCTAAACTATCTAACTCATTTGGTTTTATAGCAAAAGGAGAATCAGTTGGAATGCCCTCAGCGACATATTGGTCATAGTAACCTTTCGGAGTATAAACTTTAATATCCAGACCTTTACCTTCCAATCCCCATTCCTTAAGCAAGGCCTCATCTTTTCTATTCTCAACCTTCATAGTCCAATAAATACCCATAGTATCTAAGATTAAAACAGCAACATTATTCTTAACTTCAGGAGGCAAATCAGCAACACCTTCTGCTATTACACCCATCGAATAGCTTTTTCCACTGCCTCTTTTTCCAACTATAAAAACAACATGGGATCTATTGACATCCATATAAATATTATTAGCCAAAGAAAGGCTTCTGCCCATCTTGATGTATTGTTTGCCTAAAAGAATTAGTCCTTTATCACCAAATCTTTCTTTATCAGCCTCGTTTCTGCCAACAATGATATCTTGAGTCATTTACACCTCTTTTGCTAAATCAAACAAAAAGCTTTTAAATATATAAGGATTTCTAAAGTTATAGTTTCTAAAATGGCAGTAATAAATCAAATCAAAACAATACTGTTGTTAGGTATACTAACAGCAGTTTTATTATTTATTGGAAGTTTGTTTGGTCCAACTGGATTAACAATTGCTATAATTTTTGTAGTAGCCATGAATATGATTACCTACTTCTTCTCTCATAAAATAGTTTTAGTAATGTATAGGGCAAAAGAAGCAAAAAAATCAGATTACCCAAAACTACATAAGCTTGTTGAAGACCTAGCAAAAAAAGCTAATATACCTAAGCCAAAAATCTATACAATACCAACTGAAAATCTGAATGCCTTTGCAACAGGGAATAATCCAAAAAATGGCGTAGTTGCTTGTACTGAAGGTATCTTAAAGTTATTAGATTATAAAGAATTAGAAGGCGTATTAGCTCATGAGATTAGTCACATAAAAAATAGAGATATCTTAATAACTACAATAGCAGCAACAATTGGTGGAATAATCTCTTACATAGCAATGATTGCAAGATTTGGAGCTATATTTGGCGGCGATAGGGATAGAAGTTCAGGTAATATTCTAGTTCTTCTCGCTTTATCTATTTTAGCTCCTTTAGCAGCAATTATAATTCAGTTAGCTATATCTAGAACTAGAGAGTATCAGGCAGATGCTTCTGGAGCAAGCTTAATTAAAGATGGAAAACACTTAGCAACAGCTTTAGAAAAACTTCATAGCCATAATAAAACACACCCGATGGGATTTGGGAATCCAGCTACATCATCTTTGTTTATAGTAAATCCATTTGATACAAGAAGCTTTTTTATTACCCTTTTTTCTACGCACCCACCTTATAATAAAAGAACAGAGAGATTAAGGGCAATGAAGTTTTAAATAAAAACTTTTATAAACACCCCTCTTCTGAACAAAAAGATTATGAAAATATCAGAATTAAAACCTCGCCAGGGAAAAATCGAAATTGAAGTGGAAATAGTTTCTATTGACCCGCCAAGAGAATTTAATAAATTTGGTAATGTAGGAAAAGTAGCTAATGCTATAGTTAAAGATGATTCTGGAGAGATGAAACTAACGTTATGGAATGACGAAATAGATAAGGTTAAACCAGGAATTAAGGTTAAAATAACTAATGGTTATGTTTCTGAATTTCAAGGAGAGAAACAATTAACCGCAGGAAGATTTGGGAAGCTAGAAGTTCTTTAACCAATCAACTTCCTCATCATTCAATTCCAATTCTTCGCTAACACTATTGTCTATAAATCCTTTGTAATCTTCAAAGTTCTTTAAAACTTGTTTAACTGAAGTGTGTGTTTTATCAGCAATCTTTTCTGCTACACCCTTCTTTTTAGCATTTCTGATATTAGCCTGCCAAATCTTTAAGGGCCTCATACTCCTTTTATAATTAACAGCATCATTCTCATTTTTCAAAGAATTAATTCCTAATGTCATTAAAGCATTAACATAAATTAAGAATCTCCAATATTGCCACCTCCTTATTCTACCGTCAAAGACTTTAGCCTTAGACAAATAATCTAAAGCCTTGCTTAACTTATCACCTTTATATTCTAAAGGAAGGTTTTCTTCAATCCATAAAAAGCATTCATCTAAATCCAGATTAACATTTTCAAAAACGTTCAAAACCTCTTCAGGATTCTTGCCTTTAAATAAAACTTTTAGAGAATTAAGTATATCATCCTCTTTTTCTCTTTTTCCTAGAAGATCTATATCTTCAAGTTTTAGATTATCTTTACTGATTAAAATTTGTAGGTCATTAATGCATCCTCTTAAATCGTTTTTATTAATTCTAGCCAGTTCATTTAAAACACCATTTTCAAATTTAATCTTCTCTTTCTTACAAAGATTCTCTAAATACCTTACAACATCATCCTCTTTTAATTCTTCAAAGTTAATCAATTGGCATTTTTTTCTTAGATCGCTTAGTTTTTTATCATAAGGGTCATTAGATGTCATAACTATAGGGAAAGCGCTATTTGTTATTAATTTAGCAAGCGCTTGTACTCCTCCCCTGTCTTTAGCTCCAGAGAAATTATCAATCTCATCAATCAGAATTATCTTGCTTTTGGAAAATAAACTTCTTTGATTTAAACTACTGCCTATAGTTTTCTCCACATTTTCCTTATTTCTAACTTCACTAGAATTAAACTCAAAAATCTCATAACTTAAATCTTTAGCTAAAGCATATATGCTAGCAGTTTTACCATTGCCAGCCTTACCGTAGATTATAACAGGTTTTTTATTTTTAACATAATTAACTAATTCTCTTAACTGAGCATCATGCCCTATTATCTCTTTTAAGCTATTAGGCCTATACTTATCAATTAAAAGGTTCATTTTGAAAAATTAGCTAATAAAGCCTCAAGTTGAATAAATTCATCACTACCCTCAACCATCCTAAACTCTATTTCTCCACACTTATCAACCAACTCAACTTTTTGGGTTTGACTAATATCCAGATTCCAAATCTCTTTTTGAATCTGTTTTACAATGTCTAAACCACTTAATCCATACCTAAGCATAGTGTCTAATAATTTATTCCTTGCTTTGACGAAGTCTTTATTTAATGCTATTATCAAAACTTCTTTAATCTCATTAGGTCTTGCCTGGCTTACAATATCATAAATTGTTTTATTATCAATGTTCTTACTTATAACCGCGCAACTTTGTAAAATATTCTCTAATTTCCTGCAATCCCCTTCACTAATATCATACAAACTATCAATTGCATCTTTACTAATTTTTAATCCCTCTTCTTTACATACTATTTCAATAATACTTTTTATGTCCTCTTTCTCTAATGGTTTAAACCTAAAAACACTACATCTGCTTTGTAGAGGATCTATTATTTTTGAGGAATAATTACAACTTAATATAAATCTGCAACTATTAGAAAAGTTCTCCATAGTTCTTCTTAATGCTTGTTGAGCCTCCTTTGTTAAAGAATCAGACTCATCTAGATAAATTATTTTAAAAGGGACATTTCCAATTGCCTTTGTTCTTGCGAAATCTTTAACTTGGTTTCTTATAATATCTATCCCCCTATCATCGCTTGCATTAAGTTCTAGAAAATTGCTTCTCCAATTATCTTTAAATAATTTATTGGCTATTAGCAGTGCCATGGTGGTCTTTCCAACACCGCTTGGACCGGCAAATAATAAATGAGGTATATTCTGTTGCTTAATAAAAGCCTCAATCCTTTTAACTATCTTAGATTGGCCTTTAAGATCATTAAATTCTTTAGGCCTATATTTCTCTATCCAAATTTTCGAATCACTAACACCCATTCTTAAGCCAATAGCATTTAATCTTTATATAGCTTCTTATAATAAAAAAAGAAAAGCTTATTACCAGATAATATTTATGCGTCTTTTAGTAAACAAAGATAAATATATAAACCTTATTAAGGATTTAGAAGAAAATGTATGATTTCAAAAAGATAGAAGAAGAAGCAAGAGAATATTGGAAAAAAATAAACTTATTAAATAAGCTTATTAAGAGAAATAAGAATAACGAGAAATACTTCCTATTAGATGGTCCGCCTTATGCTAATGATATTCCCCACGTAGGGCATGTAAGAAATACAGTTTATAAGGATTTTAATATAAGATTAGCCTTCTTAAAAGGTTATCAAGTCTTATTCCAACCAGGGTTTGATACTCATGGATTGCCAATAGAGAATAAGGTGGAAAAGAAACTTAATCTTAAATCTAAAAAAGATATCGAAAAATTAGGTATAAAAAAGTTTACTGAAATTTGTAAGGCTTCTGCAACAGATAATAAGGACTTGTGGATGGAAGTTTATGACAAACTAGGTTCATGGTATGCATGGAAAGATCCTTACTTAACTTATGATAATTCTTATCTAGAATCTGCTTGGTGGACATTTAAGCAGATCTGGGATAAAGGTTATGTTTATGAGGGTAAAAAGCCTGTATTTTGGTGCCCTTCTTGTGAAACAGCCTTATCTGGTTATGAAGTTACAGATTCTTATGCTGTGAGAAAAGATCCTTATATTCTAATAAAATTCAAAATTAAAAATGCCGAAAATGATTTCTTGCTTGTATTTACAACAACCCCCTGGACTTTAATTGCAAATGTAGCTATTGCTGTTAAAGCGGATGAAGACTATGTTAAGGTTGAAACTTCACGAGGGAATCTAATTCTAGCTAAAGAAAGATTAGGAACGCTTTCTGAAGTTGAGATAGGTTATAAGATTTTGGAGGAATTCAAAGGTAAGAAATTAGAAGGTTTAGATTATGAATCAATTATAGATGTTCCTCAACAAAAAGAATTAGAAAAAAATCCTGTAGCTCATAAAGTTTACATGTCTATTCCAATATTAAAAGAAAGAGTATCTGCTAAAATGAGGACAAAAAAAGGGATTACTGGGAAGGATGTATTTGAAGATTTTGTAACTATCGCAGAAGGTACTGGTCTTGTTCATGTAGCCCCTGGTCACGGTAAGACTGATAATGCGGTGGGTAAACATTATAAATTGCCAGAGCCATCTCCATTAAACGATTCTTGCAAATATACAGATGAAGCAGGGCAATTTTCTGGTCTATTTGTAAAAGCTGCAGACAAAGATATCCTAGAACATTTAGAAAAAACAGGATTGTTATTATTCAGCTCAACAGTAAATCACAAATATCCCCTTTGTTGGAGGTGTAAAACTCCCCTAATTTTTAGATTAAGCGATCAATGGTTCATAAAAATAGATTCTGTAAAGGCTAAAATGCTAGAAGGAAATAAAAACGTTAATTGGTATCCTGAATTTGCAAGAGAAAGATTTGATAATTGGGTTTTAAATGCTGAGGACTGGAATATTTCAAGGCAAAGATACTGGGGGATTCCAATACCTGTTTGGAAATGTGAATGCGGAGAATTAAAGGTTATAGGCTCTGTAAAAGAGTTAGAAAAGTATTCCTCTAAGAAGTTGCCAAAGAATTTCGATCTTCACACAGCATCAGAGATATTATTGAAGTGTCATCATTGTAAAAAAGATATGAAGAGAATTAAGGACATCTTTGATGTCTGGTTTGATTCTGGAGTTGCCCCTTGGGCATCATTAGGTTACCCTTTAAACAATAAAAAATTATTCGAAGAGCATTACCCGGTTAGCAGAATAAATGAATCCCAAGATCAAATAAGGGGTTGGTTTTACTCTTTAATGTTCTGCGGAGTTGCTACTCACGATAAACCTCCATACAAAGAAGTTTCTATGCCAGGATGGGTTGTAGATAGTAAAGGAGAAAAGATGTCAAAATCTGTTGGGAATGTAGTTTTTGCAAAAGATGCTATTGAAGAAGTTGGTGCAGATAATTTAAGATTTTATTATATGTGGGATATTGCTCCTTATAGTTTACAATTATTCAATAAAGAAGTAATAAAGAAAGAGGTTTGGAAAATATTTAATGTTCTAATAAACTTAAATACTTATTTAGTTAATCTAACAGATAAGATAAAAAAGGTAAAAATTAATGAAGAGGAAGATAAATGGTTATTATCAAGACTTAATACCACAATAAAAGAATATTCTGAAGATATCGAGAAGTTTGAATATCATATGGCTACTAGGAAGTTAGCAGATTTTATCTTAAATAATCTGAGCAGAGAATATATCCATATGATAAGGGGTAGGACTAATCATAAAGATGGAGCCGTGGCTTACGTAATCTACGAAGCTTTATCAAAAATTTTATCTTTATTAGCCCCTATAACCCCTCATTTAGCAGAAGACCAATACTTAAAATTAAGAGAAAAATATAACCTAAAAGAAGAATCAATTCATTTAATGGATTGGCCAAAAGAAGATAAAAGACTTATAAAAAAAGATTTAGAAGAAAAATTTGATATTGCCAAGTCAATAATACAAGAGATATTATCTCAAAGAGAGAATATTTCTTTGGGGGTTAGATGGCCATTAAGAAAAGTAACAATACAGACCTCAGATAAAAAAATAGAAGACGCTGTTAAAAAATTAGATTCTATAATAAAAACACAGACAAACGTTAAGGCTGTAGAAACTAAAAAAACAAAAGATAAGCTCGTAATAATCCTAGATAAAACAATAACAAAAGAATTAGAGATGGAAGGATATTCAAGGGAAATCATGAGAAGGATACAAGCTTTAAGAAAGAAAGCTGGACTAAAACAAGAAGATGAAATTGAATTAAGAATAAATTCAGATTATGACTTAAGTAAATTCAAAAAAGAAATCATGGAAAAAGTAGGGGCCAAAATATTAGAGTTCTCTATGACAAAAGAAAATTATATGTATTCAAGTAAAGAAAAAATAAAAGATAATATTTTTACGATAGTTTTTGATAAATTATAAACCAAGTAGTGACAAACACACCATTTATAAATAGCTTTATATATCTTTTCATCTTCATTTAAAATATTATTTTTTCGGGGGGATAAATTATGACAAAAAAAGAACTTAAGGTTGTAAACATTGTTGCTTCTACTTATTTAGACCATGATGTGCCTTTGATAAAACTGGCAGAAGCTCTTCCTAATACAGAATATAATCCAGAACAATTCCCAGGCTTGGTAATGAGGATCAAAGAGCCTAAAACATCAGCATTGATATTTAGTTCAGGTAAGGTGGTTTGTACAGGAGCTAAATCCTTGCTTAAGGTTAGAGAGTCTATAAATCAAATAATAAAAAATCTGGCTAAAATAAAAATTAAGATTAAAATCAAACCAGAGATAAAAGTCCAAAATATGGTGGCATCAGGCGCTATAGGAATGGATTTAAATTTAAATGGGCTAGCAATGACATTAGAGAATACAGAGTATGAACCAGAACAATTCCCAGGCTTAGTGTACAAACTGCCAAATACAAGAGCAACATTCTTGTTATTCAGTAATGGAAAAATAGTCTGTACTGGGACTAGATCAGAGGACAAACTTAAAGAAGCTTTAAACAAATTAGTAAAAACTCTTAATGCCTTGGAAAAAAAGTCCGTCTCTAAGAAGAGAGCTAAGAAATCTGCTAAAAAAGCAGGTAAGAAAAAATAAACGTTCTTAAGCCTAACTTTTAACTCATAGGTAGAAAATGGATCCGCAAGAACAGACTGAAAAATTTAAAGAATTTATA
The DNA here is from genome assembly GCA_036826255.1 of Nanobdellota archaeon. Taxonomy (GTDB): domain Archaea; phylum Nanobdellota; class Nanobdellia; order SCGC-AAA011-G17; family JAGVZH01; genus DAISWR01. Next base: position 18,382 of record DAISWR010000003.1, read on the forward strand.
GAAGCTAATTATTCAAAACAGCTGCAGAGTTTAATTAGAAAAGGACAAAAATCGATACTCTTGGATTTTGTTGAACTTTCTGAATTTGATCCAGATCTTTCAGAGGAACTTTTAGATGATCCAGATAATCTTATTAAATCCGCTGAATTTTCTTTAAGTAATTTTGATTTAAAGGATAAGAATTTTAGAATTAGATTTAGAAACCTGCCAAGCTCACAAAATTTAAAGATCAAAGATATTAGATCCATACACCTTGGAAAATTTATCTCTTTAGATGGGATAGTCAGGCAAGCTTCTGAAGTAAGACCTCAAGTAGTAAGTGCAAAATTTGAATGCCCCTCTTGTGGGAACACCATAACAATGTTACAATTAGATTCAAAATTTAAAGAGCCTACAAGATGTTCCTGTGGAAGAATAGGAAGATTTACTTTAGTAAATAAAGACTTAGTTGATGCTCAGAGGTTAATTATAGAAGAGTCTCCAGATGCTTTAGAAGGTGGTGAGCAACCCAAGAGATTAGCAATTTTTCTAAAAGAGGATTTAGTAGAGCCTTTAATGGAAAGGAAAACAACCCCTGGTGCTAAAATAAGAGCTTATGGAGTAGTAAAAGATATCCCTGTTCTACTAAAATCCGGTGCACCATCAGTAAGATATGATTTAATCATGGAAGCTAATCATGTTGAGCCAATAGAAGAAAATTTCTTAGACATTGAAGTATCAGAGGAAGATGAAAAAGAAATCCAAGACCTAGCTAAGGATCCAGATATTTATGAGAGACTTGCAGCTTCTATTGCACCTTCTATTTATGGACATGAAAAAGTAAAAGAAGCGATTATCTTACAATTAATGGGGGGTGTTAAAAAAAGAAAAGATGATGGTACAACTATAAGAGGCGATTTACATATTCTCCTTGTAGGAGACCCAGGTGCAGCTAAATCTTCTATATTATCCTTTGTTTCTCAAGCAGCTCCTAAAGCAAGATTCATCTCTGGAAAAGGTACTACAGGAGCAGGCCTAACAGCCTCTGTTATTAAAGACGAGTTCCTAAGAGGATATGCTTTAGAAGGAGGAGCATTAGTTCTGGCTAATGGAGGTATTTGCTGCATAGATGAGTTAGATAAAATGTCTACTGAAGATAGGTCAGCAATGCATGAAGCTCTTGAGCAACAAAGAGTTTCAATAGCTAAAGCTAATATTCAAGCAACATTAAGAGCAGAGACTACTGTGTTGGCTGCCGCTAATCCAAAATTCGGAAGATTTGATCCTTACGAGTCCATTTCCAAGCAAATAGATTTGCCTCCAACTTTGATAAATAGGTTTGATCTAATATTCCCAATAAGAGATATACCAAATAGAATAAAGGATGAAAAAATTGCCTCCCATATTCTGGATATCCAAAGAAGGCCAGAAAAGGTTCTTTCCCAGATTCCAACAAAAATTTTAAGAAAATATATAGCCTATACAAAACAAAAAGTCTTTCCGAAACTAACCGAAGAAGCAGTAGATGAAATAAAGTCCTTTTATGTTGACTTAAGAAACAGTGGTGCTATTGAAGGAGAAAGAGTTCAACCAATTCCAATATCAGCTAGGCAGTTAGAAGCTTTAGTAAGACTATCAGAAGGTTCTGCTAGAATAAGATTAAGTACTAAAGTAACAAGAAAAGATGCAAGAAGAGCTATCGATTTATTAGAATATTGCCTAATGCAAGTTGGATTTGATCGAAAAACTGGAAGAATCGACATTGATAGGATATCAACAGGCATACCAGCATCAACAAGAGGAAAATTTATTTTAATAAGAGAAATAATTAATAGTCTAGAGAAGAAAGTAGGGAAAAAAATTTCTACCCAAGATATCATAAAAGAAGCTTCTGAAAAAGGTATGACCCCTGAGGAAATTGAAGAAGCTATTGAGAAACTAACGCGTTCTGGGGATATTTTCGAACCTAGTCCAGGTTTTATAGCACATACGAGTTAAGATGGCAGAACAAATTTTAAGGCAAGTAGCATATAAAGTTTATATCTCTGATATACTTAACAATACTTATGTTGTGCAACAAGGTGAATGGGAACCTAATTATGTAGATGTTGCTGGAAAAAAAGTCTCAAGAGTGAATATAATAGCTAATGTGATTGATAAGCAAGATACAGAACGTCTTTCATCAGCAGTTATAGATGATGGTTCTGGTACTATTAGTGCAAGATGCTTTAATGAAAATACAAAAATCCTAAGGAATCTTGCTGTAGGAGATACTATTTTACTAATAGGAAAGCCAAGAAAGAATAATAATGAATCTTTTATTGTTGCAGAGATAGCAAAAAGATTGGATAGCCAACTTTGGCTTCAAGTAAGAAAAAAAGAATTAGAAAAAGAAGGTAAAAGTCCAACAGCAAAAGTACAAAATGTAGTGGTAGATGAAACTAATACAGCTAGAGGAAAAATATTAGAACTAATTAGAGCTCTAGATAAAGGGGATGGAGCGATTCAAATAGAAGTTGTCCAGAAGTCTGGATTAGATATAGAAACTGCTGAAAAAAATATAAAAGCCCTTTTAGAAGAAGGTGAGATATACCAGCCCAAAATAAATCGCCTAAAAACGATAGAATAATTTTAATACAAAACTTTA
>DAISWR010000003.1:21017-22866 GCA_036826255.1 Nanobdellota archaeon
AGATGCTTGAAAAAGCAAAGGCACAACTACCAGAAACAACAACTACAAAAGAAAGGTTTGAGATACCTAAAGCTATTGGGCATATTCAAGGAAGCAAAACAATAATATCAAACTTTAACCAAATAACCTCTACTTTAAGGAGAGAACCTGCACACTTGTTGAAATACCTACAAAGAGAACTGGCAACTCCAGCAAGCATAGATGGGCCAAGATTAATTTTAGGAAGGAAAATAAACTCATCTTTAATTAATCAAAAAATTGAAAGTTATACACAAACCTTTATACTTTGTAAAGAATGTGGGAAACCAGATACACAATTAAAAAAAGAAGAAAAAGTTTTAACATTAAAATGTACTGTTTGTGGTGCGAAGCATCCTATAAAAACTAAAATATAACGTGATAATATGAACATAAAAGTACACCAGACAAAGTATTCTTTAATTGTAGCCTTGTGCGATAAAGAATTGATAGGGAAGGAAATAAAGGAAGGAGATTTATGTATAAAAATAACAGAAAGATTCTATAAAGGAGAAGACTTACCAGAAAACAGAATAATTGAAATATTAAAAGATGCAGATTCTATTAATATCGTAGGAGAAAAATCAATCCAAATCGCTTTAAAAGAGGGCATAATAAAAAAAGACAATATAAAAAAAATAAAAGACATCCCATTTGCCATTTCTGTTTAAAATGCATAAAAACTACTATGAAGCTATTATACAATTAAGGCCAGCAAGCCTTGAAGTTGTTAATTTTGTAAAAGAACAAATAAAAAGTAGAGAAAACGTTTTTATTTCAAAAGAAGTAAAACTAAAAACAGGTATAGATCTTTATATATCATCGCAGAGATTAGCCTTGGCTATTGGAAAAAAATTAAAGCGGCGTTTTAAAGGTACAATAAAAGTATCAAACGCTTTATATGGAATAAATAAATTCTCTAGTAAGGAAGTTTATAGAGTTACTTTGTGCTATAGAGAAAAAGCTTTATAAACAGAACCCTTTCTAATGGATTTAATGGAAAGAAAACCATTTAATGATCAAGAAGAAGTTGTAAGAGTAAGAGTACCTAGAGGAAAAGAAACCCTCGGTGTTTTAGAGCAAAGATTAGGTGCTTCAAGAACGAAAGTTAAATGTTTAGATGGGAAAGTAAGAATTTGTAGAATTCCTGGAAGATTAAAAAGGAGTTTGTGGGTAAGAGAAGGAGATATAGTTCTTGTAGAGCCATGGGAATATGGTGGTGATGAAAAAGGGGATATCATCTTTAAATACAGAAAAAACCAAATTGATTGGCTGAAAAAGAAAGGTTATTTAAAACAATTAGAGCTCTTACAAGAATTTTGAAATGCAACACGAATTAAAAATATCTAAAGAAAGAATAGCTATCTTGATTGGAAAAAAAGGAGAAACCAAAAGAAGATTAGAAACATTAACAAAAAGTAAAATAAATATAGATTCAAAAGAAGGTGATGTCATTATTAGAGGAGAAGATTCTTTAAACTGTTATTTAGCATTGCAGATGATTAAAGCTATTAGTAGAGGATTTAACCCAAAAGTAGCACAAACACTAGTTGATGAAGAAAATTGCCTTGAACTATTAGACGTTCCACACCATGTCGGAAAATCTAAAAAGAAACATAAAAGATTAAAAGGTAGGGTAATAGGGGAAGAAGGAAAAGCAAAAAAGATGATTGAGCAAATTACAGAAACCAATATTTCTGTATATGGAAAAACTATTGGTATAATCGGAAAAATAGAAGACGTAGCCTTAGCAAGAAAAGGCATAAGTGACTTATTGGCTGGTTCGCCTCATGGTCCGACATACAAGCGGCTACAAGCAAAGAAAAAAGAG
>DAISWR010000004.1:0-2587 GCA_036826255.1 Nanobdellota archaeon
CCCAATACGCTCGTAAAAAGGATCCATTTAAAGTCTTAATCTCCTGCATATTAAGCTTAAGGACAAGAGATGAAGTAACAAAAGGGGCTTCCAAAAGATTATTTTCAAAAGCGGATACTCCTAAAAAAATTTTAAAGCTAAAAACTAAAGAGATTGAAAGGTTAATCTATCCTGCAGGTTTCTATAAAACAAAGGCTGAGAGATTAAAAACAATCTGCCAAGATCTGTTAAATAATTATGCTGGAGAAGTTCCAAATTCTGAAGAAGAATTATTAAAACTTAAGGGAGTTGGTAGAAAAACAATGAATATAGTATTAACATATGCGTTCAACAATCCAAAAGGTCTAGCGATAGATGTTCACTGCCATAGAATTCCTAATAGGCTAGGTTGGGTAAAAACAAAGACCCCTGAGCAAACAGAGTATGAATTAAGAAGAATATTGCCAAAAAAATATTATAGGGCTTTTAACGATATCTTCGTAACTTTCGGCCAAAACATATGTGTTCCTATATCTCCATTTTGTTCTAAATGCCCTATCAGAAAGTATTGCCCTAAGATAGGGGTTAGTAAACATAGATAAGCCTTTCTTAAATAAGGCTAACTAATAATATTTAAAAAGGAAAGAAAATCAGATCATTTATGGCTAATACTATAGATAAAGAAAAAATAGCAAGGAAAAACATCCTCAGGAAAAGCAAAGAGTTAAAGGGAGTTATAATCAAAGGCTATGACTTTAACCAAGGCGTAAACTACAAAAAAATTGTAAAAAGCTTCTCAACTTCCGGGCATCAAGCATCGCACTTATCAAAAGCAATTGAAATTGTAAACAAAATGATTTCTGATAGAGCCTTCATATACTTAGGATATACATCTAACATGGTAAGTTCAGGCTTAAGAGATATATTTAGGTACTTAGTCCAGCAAAAGAAGGTAAATATAGTAGTTACAACTGCTGGCGGCATAGAAGAGGATATAATAAAATGCTTAGGGAATTTTATCCTTGGAGATTTTAGAGCTTCTGGCAGATTACTAAGAGAAAAAGGAATAAATAGGATTGGAAATATCTTTGCTTCAAACAACAGATATGTTGAATTTGAAAAATTCTTCCAGCCCATCTTAGAAGAGATTTATCAAGAACAGAGAAAAACAGGAAAGGTCATAACAGCTTCTGATTTAATCTGGAGCATGGGAAAGAAAATAAATGACAAAAGAAGCATTTGCTACTGGGCTTATAAGAATAAGATAAAGATTTTCTGTCCAGCAATAACAGACGGAGCAATAGGAGATAATATCTACTTCTTTAAATACAAAAGACCTAACTTCAAGATTGATATTTCTGAAGATATTAAAGATATGAACAATTCAACAATTGGATTAAGAAAATCAGGGCTTATTATATTAGGAACTGGAGTTATTAAACACCATATTCTTAATGCAAACATGTTTAGAAACGGAGCTGATTACGCTGTTTATATGAACAATTCTCAAGAATTTGATGGATCTGATGCAGGAGCACTGCCTGAAGAAGCTATTTCATGGGGGAAGTTATCACCAAATGCAGAAACAATTAAGGTTTATGGCGATGCAACAATACTATTTCCTATCTTAATCGCGGAAACCTTTGCAAAAAAATAAAATGGACCTTACTTTAGAAGTAATAGAGATATTTAGAGAAACACATGATGTAAAAACGATAAGGTTTAAACTAGACAAACCTCTAAACTTTAAAGCAGGCCAATTTTTAATGTTTTATATGGATATTCCAGATAAAGATGGAAAAATAGAAAATGTAAAAAGGCCTTTTTCAATTGCATCTTCTCCAGAGCATAAGGACTGGATTGATATAAACTTTAGAGTATATTCTTTTGGAAGATTTACTACCCCATTATTTAACTTAAAAATAGGCGATAAGGTAAAAGCAAATGGCCCTTATGGAATCTTTACTTATGAAGAAGGAGAAGCTAAAAATATAGTTTTTTTAGCTGCAGGAACTGGAATTGCCCCATTAAGAGGCATGATAAAATTCATCAAAGAAAAAAACTTGGGTGTTAATATGACATTATTTTCGTGCTGTAAAACAACAGAAGACATGATTTTCCATGAAGAGTTTTTAAAATTAGCAGAAAACAAAAAATTTGTCTACATACCTACAATAACAAGGATAAATGAATGCAAAAAAGAATGGAAAGGTGAAAAAGGAAGAATTAATATTGAAATGATCAAGAAACATATCAAAGATCTAAAAGACCATTTATTTTATATTTGCGGACCTAACGAAATGGTTAAAGACTCAAGAGACTTTCTGATCTCTGAAGGAATAAATCCAAAAAAAATAAAGATTGAAATGTTTCATTAGATATTTCACATAATATTTATAAAGCTAATTCTATTATATAGAAAAATGATTTCTTACAAGACTAAAGAGGACAAAGAAGAAGAAATCTTTGCACTATTAAATCCAATAGTCAGGGATTGGTTTAAACAAAAGTTCAAAACATTTTCACCACCCCAGAAGTTTGCAATAACAGAAATTCATGCGAGACAGAATGTCCTAGTTTCAGCCTCTACTGGAACAGGTAAAACCTT
>DAISWR010000004.1:2687-7066 GCA_036826255.1 Nanobdellota archaeon
ACATCCCCAAAATTCAAAGAAAACCTAAAAAACGTTGACTGGTGTATTATAGATGAAGCACATTCCTTAGCAGAAAATAAAAGGGGTGTTCAATTGTCTTTAGCATTAGAAAGATTACAGAACTTATCTCCAGGAATGGCAAGAATAGGCTTATCGGCTACAATAGCGCCATTAGATGAAGTGGCTCAATTTATAGTTGGCACTAACAGAGATTGCAAATTAGTTAATGTTCCACTGCTAAAGCAATTAGATCTAAAGGTTCTATCTCCAACATCAAACTTAATAGAAGAGCCGTTTGGGTTAATGCACCATAAGATGTATGAATTATTAGACAGCTTAATACAAAACCATAAAACAACTTTAATCTTCACCAACACAAGATCAGCAACAGAGAGGGTTGTTCATTATCTAAAAGAAAAATTTCCAAAAAAGTATACTGAAAACATTGGGGCTCATCATGGCTCATTATCAAAAGAGCATAGGTTTGATATTGAAAAAAGGATGAGGGAAGGGAAAATGAAAGTCATTGTCTCATCTACTTCTTTAGAATTAGGAATTGATATTGGTTATATTGATTTAGTTGTTTTACTGGGCTCACCAAAATCAGTAGCTAGATTTCTACAACGACAGGGCAGATCAGGTCATAAATTACATGACACTATAAAAGGAAGGGTTATAGTATTGGATAGAGATGATCTAATTGAGTGCGCTGTAATGGCAAAAAACGCTTTAGAGCACAAAATAGACAGGATACATATTCCAAAAAATTGTTTAGATGTTCTTGCACAGGAGATTTACGGAATGGCTAATCAGCAAATTTGGGAAGAAAAAGAATTATTTGCATTGGTAAAAAGCTCTTATTGCTACAGAGATTTAGAAAAAAAAGATTTTAATGAAGTTCTGAATTATCTTGATGGGTCTTATACCTCCCTAGAAGACAGGCATGTTTATGCTAAGATCTGGAGGAAAGATGGGAAAATAGGGAAAAAAGGAAAATTAAGCAGAGTTATTTACATGACTAATATAGGAACAATTCCTGACGAAACCGCAGTCATAGTAAAAATCAAAGATAGAAAAATTGGATATATTGAAGAAGCTTTTTTAGAAAGATTACACAGAGGAGATATATTTGTTTTAGGGGGCAATGTCTATGAGTTTAAGTTTGCCAGAGGCATGGTTGCTCAGGTTGAACCTTCTCCAGGAAGACCTCCAACAGTGCCCGCATGGTTTTCAGAAATGCTGCCTTTATCCTTTGATTTAGCAGAGGATATCGGTAAGTTCAGGGGATTGATAGAGCAAAAATTTGAAAACAATAGAAAAGAGAATGAGATTATAGATTTCATCTCAGAGTATCTATACACAAATAAGCAGACTTCAACTGCTATCTACAATTACTTAAAAGAACAATATGATTACTGCAAGCATATACCAAATAATAAAAAAATACTAATTGAACAGTTTAAAGATGAAAGGGGAAACAAAAAGATAATCTTCCATACAATGTTTGGCAGGAGAGTCAATGACTGCTTATCAAGGGCAGTTGCATTCGCTGTATCTAGATTAGAGCACAAAGATGTTGAAATTGGAATAAATGACAATGGTTTTTACATATCCTCAAGCAAACCCATAAACGCCTTACGTGCTCTAGAAGCCCTAAAATCAAAAGAATTAAGGAAAGTATTAGAGTACACTATTGAAAGAACAGAAGTTTTCAAAAGAAGATTCAGGCATTGTGCAATAAGATCACTGATGATCCTAAAAGTTTACAAAGGAAGGCACAAAAGAGTTGGCAGGCAACAAGTTTCCTCAATGATACTAATAAGTGCATTAAAAAGAATCTCCAATGACTTTTCAATACTAAAAGAGGCAAGAAGAGAGGTTCTAGAAGACTTGATGGACATAGATCACACAATAGAGATTATAAAAGAAATAGAAACCGGCAAAATAAAGCTCAAAGCAATCTTTACAGAAATACCTTCTCCGCTGTCCTTCAACTTAGTATTACAAGGACATTTAGATATTTTAAAGATAGAAGATAAAGTTGAATTCCTAAAAAGGATGCATAATGAAGTACTGGCTAAAATAAGTCTAAAAAAATAAAATGGAAATCTATAAAGATATTGAGATAATTGACTTGTTTTTATATTTAAAGAAGTATAATACTTTAGTTATTGGGGATGTTCATATAGGATATGAAGAAGCGTTAAATAAAGAGGGAGTTTTAATTCCAAGATTCCAATTTAAAGATACTCTAACAAGGTTAGAAAAAGCAATTAAAAATAAAAGGTTCGATTCTATAATCCTGCTAGGAGATGTAAAACATGAATTTGGCACTATTTCAGAAACAGAATGGAGAAACACGCTGCAATTCTTAGATACTTTATTAGGATATACTAAAAATGTTATTTTAATTAAAGGAAATCATGATAAAATATTAGAGCCAATAGCAAATAAGAGAAATTTGGAAGTAAAAGATTATGTAAGAATGGGTGAGATTATTTTATTGCATGGCCATGTAATACCAGAAAAAAATAAAGATTTCAAAGATTCTAAAATAATCATCATAGGGCACGAGCATCCTGCAATTTCTATTACTGACAAACTAAAAACTGAGAGCTATAAGTGTTTTTTAAGAGGTGAATATAAGTCCAAAGTCTTAATAGTAGTTCCTTCTTTTAATTTAGTAACTGAGGGAACAGATATTTCTAAGGAAGAATTATTATCTCCTTTTTTACATCAAGACCTTAAAGATTTTATGGTGTTTGTAGTATCAGACAAGGTCTATGATTTTGGGAAATTAAAGAATATTCTTAAGTAAATTATATTTTATAAGATATATTTTTAAACAAAGTAAAATATATAAAGGCGTTACTTCTTCAATTACAAGCTATTGTGCTTTTCATGGTTAATCACACACAATATGTTGTGGTCAAATGAAATGTCCATACTGTCACAAAAGTGACACTAAAGTCGTTGATAAGAGGGATTCAGAAGACTCAATAAGAAGAAGGCGTGAATGTCTAAACTGCAAAAAACGCTTCACAACTTATGAGAGAATAGAATTGCTGAATCTTGCGGTTGTTAAAAAAGATAATGCGCGAGAGCCTTATAACAGGAACAAACTCATAACAGGTTTCAGAAAAGCCTGTGAAAAAAGGCCAATAAGCCAAGAATCTATAGAAAGGGCTATTGCTTGGGTTGAAAACAAATTAAAAGCTATAAACAAAAAAGAAATCCCATCATCAACAATTGGTGAGTTGGTTATGAGGAAGTTAAAAACGCTTGATAAAGTTGCATATATAAGGTTTGCATCAGTATACAGAGAATTTGCTGATCTTTCATCATTCGAGAAAGAGGTTAAAAATCTGTTGAAAAAGAGATAAGATGGTTGATACTTTAGGAGAAAAAATAGAAAGGGTTAAAAAAAGAGATGGTGGCATCGTACCTTTTGATTCTAATAAGATTGCTAGGGCTATATTTAGGGCTATGGATAATACTAAAAATGTAGAAAATGAAATCAAAATAAGCCCAGAGAATGATTCAGCAAGAATAGCGGAAAATGTGGTGACTGATCTTAAGAATAAAGCTATATCAAAAGGTGAAGACTATACCCCCCACATTGAGGACATACAAAATTTAGTCGAGAGAAATTTAATTCTAAGCGGATTTCCTGAAACAGCGAAGCATTACATTCTTTATAGACATGAGAGGGCAGAAATAAGATCACGAAAAATGAAAATTCCTGATAGGGTTAAAAACCTTGTAGAAGAAAGTAAAAAATACTTCCAAGGCAATCAACTGGGAGAGTTTGTTTATTACAGAACATATTCAAAATGGAAAGAAGATGAAGGAAGAAGAGAAACGTGGGTAGAGACTGTTGATAGGTACATGGATTTTATGAAAGATACTCTTGAGTCTAGATTAGAGGAAGATGAATATAATGAGGTAAAACATTCAATATTAAACATGAAGGCAATGCCTTCAATGAGGCTTCTATGGAGCGCTGGAAAGGCTGCCAAATCAAGTAATGTAGCTGCATACAACTGTTCTTATTTGCCAACTGAAAAAATAAGAGATTTTTCAGAAATGATGTATATTCTTATGTGTGGAACAGGAGCAGGATTTTCTGTTGAAAATAGTGCAATACAACAACTACCAATAATTAAAAAACAAAACGGATCTGGAATAATCCCATATGCAATTGAAGATTCTAAAGAAGGGTGGGCTGAAGCATTAAACCTAGGATTACAATCTCTTTTTAATGGTCAGTCTGTTTCTTTTGATTACTCAAAATTAAGACCTGCAGGTGCGAGATTAAAAACAATGGGCGGAAGATCTTCTGGACCAGATGCTCTAAAAGATTTACTAGATTATGTGGG
>DAISWR010000004.1:7166-19647 GCA_036826255.1 Nanobdellota archaeon
ATTGAATTTATGAAAGAGTGGTTGTCTTTAGCAGAGAGTGGAACTGGAGAAAGAGGTATATTCAATAGAGGCGGACTAAAACATCAGTTGCCTAAAAGAAGATTAAATGCGCTTGATGGATATATGGATAAGATGGGTACAAATCCTTGTGGTGAAATAATACTCAGACCAAGACAGTTTTGTAATTTAACAGAAGCTGTAGCAAGAACTGATGATACAAAGGAGAGTTTGATGAACAAGATAAAGGTTGCTACAATATTAGGAACTTATCAATCAATGTTAACTGATTTTAGATATCTTTCTCAAGAATGGAAAGAAAATTGTGAGGAAGAGAGGTTGCTTGGAGTATCAATTACAGGTATAATGGATGCACCAGTCTTAAAGGACACAAAAGTTTTAAGAGAACTGCGTGATTATGCAGTAGAAGTAAACAAACATTACGCTGGAATATTTGGAATTAACCAATCTACAGCAATTACTTGTGTAAAGCCATCCGGAACAGTTTCCCAATTAGTAAATTCATCTTCAGGAGCACACCCAAGATGGTCACCAGAATATATAAGGCACATCAGGATATCAGCAAATGATCCCTTGTTTCAGATGATAAAAGATCAAAAATATCCTTATTATCCTGAAACAGGGCAGAGCATAGGTGCTGCAACTACATATGTACTGCCATTTCCAGTAAGATCTCCAGAAAATTCTACGTTTAGAAGAGACTTAGACACGATTACACAACTAGAAGACTGGAAAAGGCTAAAGGTAAACTTTACAGAACACAATCCATCAGTCTCAATATATATTGGCGACAATGAATGGATAGATGCGGCAAAGTGGATATATGAAAACTGGGGTATAGTAGGAGGTTTGGCATTCTTTCCAAGGAAGGAGCATATCTACCCACTAGCACCTTATGTTGAGATAGATGAAGAAAAATATAGGAGAATTATGTCAAATACACCAAAGATAGATTATTCACAAATACTTCTTTATGAAAGAGATGATAAAACATCTGGCGCCAGAGAATATGCTTGTGTTAGTGGCGCGTGTGAGATTTAAATAAGATGGTAGAAATAAAAATACAAAAGATACATGAAGATGCAATCATACCTTCATATGCTCACACAGCAGATTCAGGCGCTGATTTATTTTCTATAAAGAATTATACCCTACAACCAGGAGAAAGAATAATAGTGGACACAGGTCTAAAAATGCAAATACCAGAAGGTTATGAAGGCCAGGTAAGATCAAAATCAGGACTAGCATTAAGATATGGTATAAAAGTCTTAAATTCTCCAGCAACGATAGATGCCCATTACAGAGGAGGAATCGGAGTTATCTTAATAAATTTAGGAAAAGAGCCTTATGAAGTTAGAAAAGGGCAAAAAATAGCTCAAATAGTCTTCCAAGAAGTAAAGCAGGCAGATTTTAGGTTATCAGATTCGTTGGAAGATACTGTCCGCGGAGAAGGCGGTTTTGGCTCAACAGGCTTAAGCTAAAGTTTTAAAAAACTTACTTTCTTAGCATTATTATGAAAATATACGAAGAGCAGTATGACAAAGGATTAACAAGATTACTTGGAAACGAATTTATTAGCAAAAGCTCTTTAATATTTGAGACATTGGGAACGTTGGATGAGCTAAATTCTATTCTTGGTGTAGCAAGGTCAAAAATAAAAGACAAGAGTATAAATAAGATTCTAAAAGAAATTCAAGGGAAGATATTCACATTAGGCACTAACATAGCTGGCAACAAGCATACCATAAGTAATTTGGATATACTTAAAATAGAGCAATTAATGATCTCCTTACAAAAAGACCTGGAAGGATTAAAAACCTTTATCCTACCATCAGGCATAGAATCTGCTACTTTACTGCATGTGGCAAGATCATTAGCAAGGAAGGCTGAAAGAAGAGCAGTTGCTTTAAGCCAAAAGAGAGGAGTACACATTAATAACCTAAAATACCTAAACAGATTATCTGATTTATTGTTCTATCTAGCAAGAATCCTGAATAAAAAAGCTAAATTTAAGGAAGAAGGCTGGAAGAAATAACTTTACAAAAGATTAATTTAGAAAATTAATAAGTGTATATAACTCTTATTATACTACTTTGGGTAAGCTATGCATAGATAAGCTTTTTATAGGGGTGCCAAGCCCTTTTTCTGTATGAAAGTGTTTACAACATATACTGAAGACTTACAATTGTTAGTAGAAGGACTTGATCATTTTCAATTCTCTTACTTATTTGATTATAACTTCATTACAACAGCCTTAAAAGAAAGAGGGGCTGAAATAATGTCTTTAAGTCACAATGATTATAAAGATTTATTTTACCAAAATAAATTTGGGTTGACTCTAAATAAATATATGCTCAACTCAGATCTAATATTCCATAATAGATTCTTATTCAGACAATCAGTTGCTTCGTCCAAAGACTTCATTAAAAAGCCCAAGGATGAAGTGGATTGGCTTGAAATAAAATTAAACTCTTTCATCTACGCAAACTACAAAAATAAGGCTCATGGAGTAGTACCACCAAAACAGGGCTATGGAGAGGACATAAGATTCAAAGATAACCTACCGCACATATTAACATCGTTGGGCATACCAACACCAAAACTAGTTGATGGAACAACTTATCCATTTTATATGAAGCATAAAGCCACTTCAAGGGGGGCAGGAGTTTATCCAATAAAAAATAGAGAGCAACTTGAAGCCACTTTAGTAACTATACTCAATGAGAATATAGGTTTAAGGCATGCAGAAGAAATTCTGTCGTCCTATATCTGTCAGGAGGCAATAGATATACCAACAAAAGAACAGACACACTTTAGGACAATATGCTGGGATAAACACCTACTTGGCGGGGCTATCTATGTTTGTAAAAATGGTCTGCAGAATATAATACCATTTAAAGAAGAAAGAGCAAAAAAGCTTAAGCGTGAAGAGGGGCGGATTTTAGATGCCTATAATCTTAATGGTACTATCTTACCTTTAGATATTGCTGATTATTCAGAAAGAATAGGAGGATATTGTTCTAGGCATGGTTCCAAGATGGTTGGAACAGATTTTGTAGTTAACAAAGCTAGCAAAGCTTATTGTGTTGATGTTAATGTTGATCCTGGACTAGAGTTTTATCTAGCGCATTATTTTGATGATTATTCATACGTAAAATTAGATCTATTAAAAGCAAAGGCTGGTGAAGTAAACGCAAAGGCTATTATGGGAGATTACTTTAAGAATAAGAGACTTAAAAAGAAAGAGCTTAGCCTAGTTTATTAGGTTTAGGTCATAATACAATTCTTGGCTTTAGATAAAAATTAGTTTTTTTGCGCAAGGCCTTCCTATCCGAAATATTTATATATAGTAATTAACGCCGTTAATTAATGCTTCAACCACAAGAGATAGAAGTTTTATACATAATACCAGCAATAAGAAGAGAATTAGCTAAAGCTCTAATAAAAGCTAACCTATCACAAAAAGCAGTGGCTCAAATCCTAGGAATAACACCAGCAGCTATTTCCCAGTATATCTCAGAAAAAAGAGCTAAAGAAGTTAAGTTTAATGAGGCATTCCAAAAATTAATAGAGGAGTCAGCAAAGAAAATAGCACAAAACCACTATTTAGTCATACAAGAAATTAATGAATTATGCCATGATTTTAGAAAATCAGATTTAATCTGCCAAGTCCACAAACAATTAGACGTTTTTGATAATAAAATTTGTGATTATTGTAAAAGATAGGAGGAAAAATGAAAACAATACAGCAAAGCAAGATTACAGAGGATACTCTAATAGGAGAGCTAGTAGACAATTACCCTGCTGCAGTTGAGCCGTTAATGGCTACTGGTGTCCATTGCATAGGATGTGGCATTTCACCAGTTGAAACCTTAGGACAAGGCCTTAAAGGACATGGAATGACTAATGAACAAGTAAAGGCTGTGTTAAAGACATTAAATGATGCTGTTGAAAAAGCTGAAAAACCAAGTGAAGATATAACAATTACTCTACAAGCAGCTAAAAAAATAAACAACCTGCTAAAAGCAGAAAACAGGGAAGGCCATGGTTTTAGAATTGAGGTTGTTTCTGGAGGATGTTCAGGATTCCAGTACTTGTTTAGCTTTGATGAAACTCCAAGAGAAAACGATAGAATACTTGAAAAGAATGGGGTGAAGATCTTTGTAGATAAAGAAGCGCTAAAGAAACTAGAAGGGATTACACTAAACTATGTAGATTCCTTGCAAGGGGCTGGTTTTAAAATTTCAAATCCAAATGCAGCAGGAACATGTGGTTGCGGTTCATCTTTTAGATAAAAATGGGAAATGCCTTTTTAGAGACAAGAGAATTACTAGACAAACCATCTACTTTGAAGTATGCTTATAAAGCAAAAGAAGGGATTAATGAAGAGGTTGTAAGAGAAATTTCTAAAGATAAAAACGAACCGCAATGGATGTTAGACTTTAGATTAAATTGTTTAAAGATATTCAATGAACTAAAAACACCAGAATGGGGGCCGAATTTATCAGGCTTGGATTTAGAAAAAATAACTTACTATATAAAACCTAACGCAAGGAAAAACTCAAAAAATTGGGATGAGGTTCCTGAAGATATAAAAAAAGTATTCGACAGGTTAGGAATTCCAGAAGCTGAAAGAAAAGCTTTAGCAGGTGCAGGAGCCCAGTTTGAATCTGAAGTCGTATATCACAACCTAAAAAAAGATTTAGAGAAACAAGGTATTATTTTCGTTGATTGCGATGTTGCTTTAAAAGAGCATGAAGAACTATTTAAAAAATATTTTATGAAATGTGTTCCACCAGCCTTACACAAATATACTGCTTTACATGGAGCTGTTTGGTCTGGAGGGACTTTTATCTATATTCCCAAAGGCATTAAAGTTAGTATGCCTTTACAAGCTTATTTTAGGATGAATTCAGAAAGCATGGGGCAATTTGAACACACTTTAATAATTATTGATGACGGAGCTGAACTTTCATATATCGAAGGGTGCAGTGCGCCGCAATATAATAATAATTCATTGCATGCCGGTTGTGTGGAGATTTTTGTTCATAAAAATGCAAGAATGAGGTATTCAAGTGTTGAAAACTGGTCAAAAAACACTTACAACTTAAACACAAAAAGGGCTTTTGTTGAAAAAAATGCAGTAATGGAATGGGTAACTGGGAATATTGGCTCAAAACTTTCTATGGTTTATCCTTGCTCAATGTTAAAAGGAGAAAATTCAAAGGCAGATCATCTAAGTATAGCTTTTGCAAACAAAAATCAACACCAAGATGTAGGAGCTAAAATTTATCACTTGGCTAAAAACACATCCTCAACAGTAATAAACAAAAGCATTGCTAAAGGTGGGGGGATTGCTTCCTATAGAGGATTAGTCCACATTGCAAAAAAGGCAATAAATTCTAAATCAAATGTCCGGTGTGATGCTCTAATGACAGACAATCAATCAAAATCAGATACGATTCCTTATATGAAAAGAGAAAATAAAAAGTCTAGTATAGAGCATGAGGCGACAGTCTCTAAAATAGGGGAAGAACAGTTATTTTACTTAATGTCTAGGGGTTTATCAGAAGATGAAGCTAGAAAAATGATTGTTTCTGGTTTTATTGAACCTATAATAAAAGAATTGCCTATAGAATATGCAGTTGAGATGAACAAACTGATAGAAATGGAGATGGATGGGTCTTTAGGATAATGTTATTTCCTGAACTTAAAAATGGATTCTTTGGAAACACTAAAACAGAAAGCTCAAGAGGCTCTTTCTTACTTACCAGAGTATACTTCTAAATACGGTTTAAATATAAGGCTTAATCCGCCATTGTTAAATCTAAATCAAATAAAGAACTCATTTCAGAGTACTTCCCATATACAATGCTCTCCAAATATTATTCTAAAATCAAAAAGGGATAAAGATGCCTTGAATTTCTTAAACATGGTAATACCATTTAACACAAATAAATTTACTTCTTTACATTATTCTCAGTTAAACGACTTTATGTTTATCACAGTGCCAAAAAATTACAATCATGATGAACCTATTATTATAAATAATGATATGGATAAAGCCACATTTTCCCATATAATCATATTGGCAGAGGAAAACAGCAAAATAACCATAATAGACAAAGATTTTTCAGAAAAAGAATCAAATTACTACAGCAAATGCATTGAATTAATATTAAAAGATAGTGCTAAAGTAAACTATATCCATCTTCAAAATCTTAAAAAGAATAAATTTAATTTCTGTTTTAAGAAAGCTAGAGCATATAAAAATGCAGAGGTTAAATGGTTTGATTTATTTACAGGTTCTGATTTCTGCATTTCAAAGACAGAATGCGACTTGGAAGAGCAAGATTCCTCAACTAGTTCATTAGGTATTTTTATTGGAACAAACCAGCAGCAATACGATATAAACAATTCCACAAAACATCTAAAACCTAATACAACGTCCAGCATCAAAATAAAGAATATTGTTGATGATAATGCAAAAGCACTCTATAATGGATTAATAAGAATAGAAAAAGATGCTAGGAATTCTAATGGTTACCAGAAAGCAGATGCATTAACGCTAAAAGAAACAGCTGAAGTTGATGCAATCCCAAAATTAGAGATTGAAAACCATGATGTAAAATGTTCTCATGGCACAACTATGGGAGAGATTGACAAATCCCATTTATTCTATTTAATGTCTAGAGGTCTATCAGAAAAAGAGGCTACGCAAACTATAATTAGTGGATTTATTGAACCGATAATCAAAGAGATTCCAATAGAAGAACTAAAAGAAGAGGTTAAAGAGTTTATTACAAATAAAATAAAATGAATTTAAAAAAAGATTTTCCAATATTTGAAAACCAAGAAGGTTTGGTTTATCTAGACTCAAGTGCAACTTCTCAATCACCTAAACAAGTAATAGACGCTATGAGCCAATTTTATAATGAGTACAAGTCCAATATCCATAGGGGAGTTTACAATATCAGCGAATACGCTACTGAAAAATATGAGAAGTCAAAAGAAAAATGCGCTTCCTTGATAAATTGCAGTCCAAAAGAAGTTATTTACACTAAAAATGCTACTGAAGCGCTAAATCTAGTTGCTTATTCCTTAACCCAGGGCTTATCAAAAGGCGATGAGGTCTTGGTATCTGAACTAGAACACCATAGCAATTTTGTGCCTTGGCAACAACTTTGTAAACTAAGAGGTTTAAGATTTTTAGTAATAAAAGTAAATGAAGATTTTACTCTAGAGAACATCCAGGAAAAAATAAACAAAAATACTAAGATAATAGCCATAAGCCATATTTCAAATGCTGTAGGGGCAGTTAACGACATTAGAGAGATATGTAAACTAGCTAGAGATAATAACATAATTACTGTAGTAGATGCTTGCCAATCAGTTCCACACAGAAAAATTGATGTTAAAAAATTAAATTGCGATTTTCTTGCATTTTCAGCGCATAAGATGTTAGGCCCGATGGGGTTGGGCGTATTATATGGAAAAGAAGCTTTACTGGAATCATTAATCCCATTCCTTTATGGTGGAGATATGATAAAGGAAGTAAAGATTAGTGATACTAAATTTAATGATATACCTTGGAAGTTTGAAGCGGGAACGCCTAATGTTGGAGGAGCAATTGGCTTAAGCGCTGCTATAGACTACTTAAAAAAGGTGGGTCTTGATAATATTGAAACTCATGAAAATAAATTAAGAGATCATGCTTTAGAAAAATTATCCACTGTAAATGGCATAAAGATCTACAAAGCAAAAAACCAAGCGGGAATAATCTCTTTTAATTTATATAACCAAAACGATAAAATTATACATCCGCATGATGCAGCGTCTATTTTAAACGAAAAGAATATTGCAATAAGGTCTGGCCATCATTGTGCCCAACCATTAATGGACAAGCTGGGCGTACCAGCTACAAACAGGATAAGTTTTTACATATACAATGAAAAAGAGGATACAAATAAGTTAGTAGAAAGCCTAGAAGGGGTGAAGAAGATCTTTAACTAAAATGTCAATCTATAGAGAGGCTATCATGGACCATTATAAAGAACCTAGAAACTTTGGAAAATTAGATGAGTACAACGTTGAATGCTTTGATCAAAACCCCTTATGTGGAGATAAGGTTAAGATTTATTTAAAAGTTGAGGATGGAAAGATAAAAGATATAAAATACGAGGCAGAAGGTTGCGCTATAAGTATTTCCGCGGCTTCCATGCTATCAGAAGAGATAAAAGGAAAGACTGTTGATAATATAAAAAGTTTAGAAAGAGACGATATATTAGACATGATTGGCTTAAAACTAACGCCCATGAGAATAAAATGTGCTTTATTATCTCTAGTGGCTATTAAAAAAGGATTGAATAAAAATGAGACTTAAGATTGAAGACTTAAATGTAAGAGTAGATGGGAAAATCATATTAGAAAACATTAACATGGAAGTTAATGGGTCAGAAGTAGTTGCCTTAATGGGCCCTAACGGTTCTGGGAAAACAACTTTAGCTAATGTTCTAATGGGGAATAATAGCTATGAGTTAAAAAGTGGAAAAATAACTTTGGATGATACAGATATAACAAATCTGTCAACAGACAAAAGAGCAAGATTAGGGCTGTTCTTATCATTTCAACATCCTCCAGAGATTTCAGGAGTTACAATATCGAGTTTCTTAAGGTCTATTGTAAACTTAAATAGGGAAAAGAAATTGTCTGTAATAGAATTTAGAAAGATATTAAAGGAAAATATGGAATTCTTGGGCATTGATCCAGAGTTTAGTCAAAGATATTTAAATGAAGGTTTTTCAGGTGGAGAAAAGAAAAAAATGGAGATTCTCCAGTTAATATTATTAAAACCAAAAATTGCAGTTTTAGATGAAGCTGATTCAGGAACTGACATAGATGCGCTGAAAGTAATAGCGAATGGTATTAACAAAGCTAAAGAAAATGGAACTGGAATCCTAATAATCACACATTATCAAAGAATACTAAATTATGTTCATCCTGATAAGGTAAAAATCCTGATAAATGGAAAAATTAAAAAAGAGGGTGGTAAGGATGTTGTAGAACAGCTAGAAAAAGAAGGTTATCAAGCACTAGATAATTAAGATGTAGTAATGACAAAATGATAAGCAGAAACGCACTAAAAAACTATTTTCGTACTATTTTTACAGATATTACTGCACTAGGCAGCTTATTTTTCTACTGTATTTTGTTGATATTTCTCTTGCTTTTTAGATTTTATAGATTAAGTTTCTTGATATTTGTTGGGCTTGTTATCATATACTTTGTTGTTTATGTAATAAGATTTATCTATTTCAAAGAAAGACCTGACAAACAAAGGCATAGTACTTTTTTAGAAAAACTTGATGCTAGCTCATTTCCAAGCTTACATGCTGCTAGAACTGGTTTTTTGTTCTCTGTATTCGGAACATTATCTAATTCTGTTAGTCTCTGGATAGTCTTAGGTTTTTTATCTTTACTTGTTCTTTATTCCCGCTACTATCTAAAAAAGCATCATTTTGTTGATTTGGTTGGAGGGTCTCTAATTGGCTTTTTCTTAGGAACTATCTTACTTATAATATTATAACGTGTAAAGGATTATAACTACTATGATTATCCATAAAAGAATACCTATAAGCATACGTTTATCCCTTATTATTCTTTCTGGGTGTCTAGCAATCTCAGACCCTTTGTTGATTAAATCTAAGTATCTAAATAATAAATAAAATGCTATTGGAAGAGTTAATAATAAATAAAGTCTATTGACAAGGACTGCGTAAAGGGCGTAGCTTAGCAATAAAATGGATATTGTGCTAGTTAACAAAGTGTTTAAGAGCTCTACACTGTAATATTTTAAAGAAGACTTGTGGTCTGCTGCTTTTTTCCCTAAAGTTATAAGATCTGATTTTCTCTTTCCAAAAACTAAGAATAAGGCTAAGAAAAAGGCGCTTACGACTATCCAAGGAGATAACGGCACATTTATTAAAAAAACTCCTGAAATTGCTTTTACTACAAAATTGATAGATACTGCTATTGCATCAACAAGTAATTCTTTCTTTAGATAAAGAGAATATATCAGAGTAAACAAAAATAAAAAGATAACTAACCAAGTAAATATATATGAAAGGGATAATGCTAATAATATTGAAGCTAGTGCAAATATTGAGACTATGAAGATTGCTGTAATTACTTTTATTTTATTAGATGCTAAAGGCCTGTTTGCTTTTTCAGGATGATATCTATCCTTTTTTATATCTATGATATCATTAACAATATAGTAAGAAGACGAGATTAAGGATAAGCTTATGAAACCTAAGATAGTTTTGAATAAAAAGCTTGGCTCAAATAAATTCAAAGAGAATAAAATAGGTATAAATATAACTAAGTTCTTGTACCACTGTCTTACCCTTATTAAATCTACAAAATCTTTTAATTTCATTTAATAAAAGTATTCCACAACTCTTTTAAATTTAACTATGCCATCATTTTGGTTGGTTCTTAGAATAAATCGTGTAAATTAGTAATAACGAAAGGCTTTAAAAAATATGTGATACTAAATTATTATGAAGGTTATAATTATAGCTGATATGGAAGGTTTGGTAGGCATTGTTAGTAAAGTGAATCAGTGTGTTCCAGGAAGCATGGGGTATAGAGATGCTTGTGTATTGATGACAAAAGAGGTTAATGCTGCTGTAGAGGGGGCATTAGAAGCAGGGGCTACTGAAATAATAATTAGAGACTCTCACAGTCGTGGTTTGAATATCTTGCCTGATTTATTAAATAAAAGAGCTAAAGTTATCCTACAAAGTGCAAAATTAGTTGTGGATGATACATTTGATGCTGCCATTCTTATTGGGCATCATGCAAAAGCTGGTAGTAATGGAGTATTATCCCATACTTATTCTAGAAGTATAGCAAATGTTTATTTAAATAATATTGAAGTTGGAGAAATAGGTTTGGAAGCGGCATTATGCGGGCATTATAACATCCCTGTTGTTTTTGTATCAGGTTGTTCTGTAACATGTGAAGAGGCAAAAAATCTATTGGGAGATATAGAAACTGTAATAACTAAAGTTCCTATAACTGGAACAGGAGCAATCAATAGACCTGTGGAAGAAGTTAGAAGAGAGATTAAAGACAAGATAAAAAAAGCTTTAAAGAATATTAAAAATTACAAACCATTTAGATTACAATATCCAGTGACCTTAAAAACTAAGTATTACAAAAATTATTCAGCAAAGAAGGCTGCAAAGTCTTCAAAATCAATAAAGTTCATAGGCAATAGAACTACTATAGCAAGGGCTGATAATATAGTTGAGGCCTTAGATCTATTCAGATCTCCAAAAACTTCCTTGCTTCCCCCATTACTAAGATTAATTTATTCATTAATAAGGAAAAAATCTGAAGATTTAGGAATTTATTAAAATGGCAGACTTAATTAAGCTAGCATATCGGAAACTAATATTTCCTGCAAGAGGAATTTTAAGCGGTTACTATACTTTGAAGTGTTTTAATTCTTTAATGAAATCGCAATATTTCAAAGAAGAAAAGCTACTAAGGATACAAGAAAATGGATTGAGGAATATTGTAAAACATGCTTATGAAACAGTTCCTTATTATCATAAGAAGTTTAAAGAATTTAATATAAAACCTAGTGATATTAAAACATTAAAAGATATTAAAAAATTACCAGTGTTAACAAGGGGGGATGTTTTTGATAACTTTCCTAGAGATATAGTTTCGCATTCTTATGTAAAAACGCATAAAAGGGGATTAACTTTGGGTTTTACAGGGGGTTCCTCAGGAGATCCGCTTAAATTTTACAAAGACAGTTTGACTATGAGTATGTTGTTGGCTTGTCAGTGGAGGGGGTGGGGTTATGGCGGTTATGAATTAGGAGATAAGATTGCTTATCTTGGAGGGCATTCCTTAATCCCATTTCAAGAGAGTTCACTAAAATCAAGATCAAAGTTAAAGTTTGCTAGTTTAATTAAAAGGGTTCTGCCCTTATCTTCTTATGAATTAGATAAAGAAAGAATGGATAATTACATAAATAAATTAAGAAAATACAAGCCAGATATTATAGTTGGTTATTCATCTGCATTAAAACTTCTAGCAGAGTATATGGAAAGTAAGGATATAAATGATATTAATCCAAGATCTGTACATGCTACTTCTGAGATGTTATTTCCTGATCAAAGGAAAGTTATAGAGAAGACTTTTAATTGTGAATTGTTTGATGGTTATGGTACTGGAGAGGCCGTAGTATCTGCTTTTGAATGTGAGAAACATAATGGCTTACATTTGACAGCAGAAACAGGAATAACAGAAACAGTGGATGGAGAGGTGATAGTAACAAGTATTCTAAATAGAGCAACACCATTCATTAGATACAAGGTTGGTGATAGGTCTAAGTTTATAGATAAAAAATGCTCTTGTGGAAGATCATTACCTCTTATAAATC
>DAISWR010000005.1:0-18061 GCA_036826255.1 Nanobdellota archaeon
TCCTTAAAGTTAAATCCTGATATCATACTAGGGCATATGGTAACTTCTGCTGGACTTGCAGCTGTTATTTCTGGTAAGCTTCTAAGAAAGCCTGTTATTGTAAGAATTAGCGGTGCTGAAATATTATATCCTAAGTTATTCAAAAATATTTTTCTTAAACCTATATTAAAATTAGCGGATGCGATTGTTACCCCTAATTCTTCTATGATAGAAGATGTCAGAAAGCTTGTTAGGGATAAAAAAATTTTATATTTGCCTCAAGGCATTGATATTCCTAATGTAAGTAAAGCTGTTAGAAAGTTAAATAAGACTCCTAGGATTATTTATGTAGGCAGATTGATTCCTGTAAAGAATTTGGATATGCTTATTAAAGTTTCAAAGTTATTGCCAAACTGTAAATTTGTAATTGTTGGTGATGGACCAGGAAAAGATAGATTAAGAAAAATAGCTCCTGATAATGTGTCTTTCTTAGGTTTAATATCCCAAAAAGAAGTTATAAAAGAAATGAAAGAATCTGACGTCTTTGTTCTTACTTCAATATCCGAATCTTTTGGTCGTGTTTTAATAGAGGCATTAGCATGTGGCTTGCCTATAGTTGCTGTTAATAGTCAGGGTCCTAAAGATATTATTAAAGATGGGAGTAATGGGTATTTAATAAATTTAAATGATGCTAAGGATATGGCTGATAAGGTTAAGCTTGCAATAAAAAATAAGAATGAAATAGGCTCTTATAACTTAAGAGATGTAGATAGGTTTTCTTGGAACCAAGTTTTACCTCAATATGAGAGTCTCCATGAAAGCCTTATTAGAGCAAATAAAAATAATGGAGAGAAGTCATGAAAAAAGACTTGATGATAATAGCTACTGGGAGAATGAGGAATGAGTTAGCTGTTAATAGACTAAATTATTATAAAAAATACTTCAACAACATTTTTACATTCACGATAGACAAGGATAAGAGGCCTTTTTATGAAAATAATATAAAATACTTTCCTGCTAATTATTTTAATTTTCTAGTAAAGTGGCCTTATTATTTTTTAAATTTAAATACCAAAAATATTAGTTACATCAAATGTGAGGATCCTCTCTTAGGTGGATTTTTTGGAGTTGTATTCTCTAAAATTCTAAGGGTTCCTTTGGTTATGCGATATAATACTGACTGGAAGAATATTCTAAAAATGGGATTTAAAGAGCATAATGTGCCGTATAGTAAAAGACTGATTAGGCTCTTAAGTTATCCCATAATATCTCTAACCTATGCTATGACTATTAAATATTGTACTAAGATAGCAAGTATAAGTAGATCTATTGCGCCAAAATCTCCTAAGGTTGTAGTTGTTCATAACGGAGTTCCTGTTAATTTGTTTAAACCAATGAATGTAAATAAATTGAAGAAAGATTTAGGATTAAACAATAAAAAGCTGACAATAGGCTATTTTGGTAGATTAGATCCATTGAAAGGCGTAAGTTACTTAATAGAAGCGATGAATGACCTAAAAAAGGATTTTAATTTTATAGTGATTGGAAATGGGGAATTAAAAAATAAATACAAGAGATTAGCTACCTATGCTAGATTTCTAGGAAGAATAGATTATGGAAAAATGCCTTATTATTATAATCTATGCGATATAATAGTTTCACCTTCTTTGTCTGAAGGTTTAGGTTTTACTATAATAGAGGCTATGTCTTGCGGAAAGGCTGTAATAGCAACTAAAGTTGGAGGCATACCTGAAGTAATAAAGAGTAAAAACTTAGGTATTTTAGTCCAGCCTAAGAACTCCAAAGAAATAAAAGAGGCTATAATCAGGCTTTCAGATGCTAAACTTAGAAAGAAGATTGAATTAAACGCAAGAGAGCATGTAGTGATAAATTTTGATTGGGATAAACAAATGAAAAAGCTTGTTAAAGTCTTGTTCGATATAAATTGAAAAATGGCTGGAAATCTACTCATATATTGGGATTATGAACTTCAGAAAGGTGCTGATCAGAAGTTTTTGAAAAGCGATAAGTGGGATGGATATGGCGAGTATAAACAGACTGAATTAGTTTTAAAATTATTGGATAAGTACGATGTAAAAACTACTTTTGCTGTCTTAGGCTATGCAGCTAAAAAAGGAAAACTTCCTTATCATGCTCCTGAGCAGATTAGAAAGATGCATAGCTTAGGTCATGAGGTTGCATCTCATTCGCAAAATCATGAGTACATACCTGACTTAAACGACAAACAAATAGAGAAAACTTTGATTGAGAGCAAAAAAAACATTGAGAAAGTAATTAAAGATAAAGTATACTCTTTCGTGCCGCCTTATAATATGCCTCTAAAGTATTTCGGATTTAATTTTGCTTTAAAACATGGAAAGCTTCCTTCATTTAGTAAAGTATCTGTTGAGAGGCTTTTAAGAATTCTATCTAGAGTTGGCTATAAGACATGCAGGCTAAATAAGTTTACTCCAATCAGGAATAAATTATTTAATAAATATAAAAGTTACAAACCAAGAGTGTTAAACAAGATCTTAACTGTAAAATTAAATTGCCATGCGGGTTTTTTAAATGATGCAAGGCAAGTAGTTAATCATGCCATAAAGACTGGGAATACAGCAGTAATTTATGCCCACCCTCATGCCTTAGGGAAAAAAGGACGGCAAAGTCTGGATAACTTAAAATCTTTCTTAGTTTACATAAAAAGCCTGGAAAAAGAAAAAAAATTGAAGATAACAACTCCTTATGAATTATATAAACAAACTATCTTTTAATAAAATTATAAAAAAAGCTCAATTCTTTTCTAGTAATACCTTTCATTAAAATTATAGCTAAAAAGTAGATTATGGCGCCAAGTAACATGATGGATAGGAGCATGACTAAACTTGTTATGTGGAATAAATAGATTACAACGCCCATTATCACAGATGCTATCACACTTTTAATCATAAATTTAAAATTTAGATTGAACTTAAACTGTGTATAAGCTTTAGAAAACATGATTAAAAGGATACTTAAGTAGGTTAAAAAAGTAGTAAAGGCTGCACCATACATGCCGAAGAACGGTATGAACACAAAGTTAAGGATAATATTCATTAAAGCCCCAAAACCATAAATCTTACTAATCAGCTTAGTTTGTTTTTTAGAGGTCAAGATATACATAAATACTTCTGCAGCTTTAAACAATAACAAGCCAACAGCTATAAAAGGAAACAATAAGTAACCAGATAAAAACTCTTTAGTAGAGATTATTTGTATCAATGGGTTAGCTAAAACTATTAAACCAGTAGCAGTAGGTATAGCGAATAACAAGAAATATTTCATAGAATAACTAAGATAAGTCTTAGCTTCTACAAAATTTTTATGATCCCATGCCTTAGATATAGCAGGATATAGCATTAAACCAATAGGGCCCATAAATAAGAACATCACTTTACTTAAAGAATAAACTAAAGAGTAAATTCCTATCTCACTTGTACCTCTAAACAATCCTATGACATAAATATCGCTAGAATGCAAAATCCAACTGAATAATGCCAATGGTGCTATAGGTAAGCTGTAATAGAGATATTTTTTTAATAAGGGAAGATTAGGCTTCTTAAGTTTTATATTGAATCTAATAGCCAGGGTGCCTACGCCAAAGACCACTAACTTAGCCAATAAAGAACCTAGTATAGCCCCACCTAAACCAAATCCTTTTATTACCAAATAGAATACTAGTAATAATTCTCCAAGACTCTGCAGTATAAGTAAAAAAGAATAACTGTATGTTTTCCTAAGAGCATTAAAGAAGTTTACAATAATAACATTTAATGTGGTTACCAAAACCATAATGGATGCTAGTTTGATAAAAAAAGAACTGGCAATATCTTTGAAAATATAAATGGCGATTAAATCTGATATTAAAAACAAAAATATGGATAGTAAAAAACCTGTTATTGACGATGTTAAGAGTATAGAACTAAATCCACTTTGAATCTCTTTTTTATTAACTTTAGCAAAGAACCTTATTATAGCATAACCTAGACCTAATGAAGCGATTAAAGATATTAATTCTACTGTAAGCATTATGCTAGACCAGATTCCATAACTTCCTACACCAAGTGTTTTTGTCAGTAATGGGATTAGAATTATTTGCTGTATGCTGATGAAAATACTAACTAAACCAATCAGTAATACATCTTTTGTAAACTTTCTATATTGTTCCATATTATACCTTGATTTCCTGAATAGCTATATTGTGGATTAAAATATACTTTTAATTTAGTTTTTCTAAAACAAAAAAATAATGATGCGGCACTAAGGGAGGCCTAAATTCTCTAACTATCTTAAATTGTTTTCTTAAGATTCTCTTTATTCTACTCTTTGGATAGCCTCTTCTTCCCAACTCCCAAGAATGAGTTTTATCCCATCCTTTCTTGCTAAAAAAGAAAGGTATGCTTACAAGAACGTTAATAAGCTCCTTCCCCATTAGCTTTTTTATAAATGGGAACTTCACAGCAAACTCTAGATATGCAGTAGAGTATGGTATTGATATAATAACATACTTTTTAGATAGTTTAGATAGATTCCTTAAGTTTAATTCAAAGTCCCTAAATGGCATATGTTCTAAGATCTCGTAAGCTGTAACACACTCAAACTCTTTTTTAATATTTATACTTCTGATGTCAGAAACATAATCAGGATTTAAATTTTTATCAATATCACAAGTGATAACCTTAATGCCCATTCTTTTTAGATAATTTGAAAGAAAACCGTTGCCTATTCCAACTTCGAATACTTCCTTAACTTTTAATTTTTCTATAGCATCAATTTGGTAAAAGTATGATATGAACCTTGGCAGGTCATCATAATCCTTATAGTAATGATTTTTTTCAACTTGGATTTTTTTGCTTACCATATTTTAAATCTTCCTTTAACATTTATAAACATAGCCCAGGTTAATCCCTTTGTCACTAAAAGACTTTTCTAACTTGCAATCTTTAACAAGATCTAGGATAGGACTTGTTTCTGGTAATATAGGATAGTTTAATAGAAATACTGTTCCGCCTTTATTATTGATACCTTCCTTTACCTTATTGCTATCTATGTATTCTCCATATGTGCCTGTATAATACCAATTACCACTACTTATATCATCAGGGTAGTTGTTATTCAAATAAAATAGAATCGCAGTATTATCAGAGTAGACAGGTAGGCTATAAGGATATTTTACCATCTCTTTAATAACATTACTTGGATTTGCATGAAAATTATGGAATAAATGCTCTTGAACTAGGAATACGTTAAAGGAAAAACTAACTGCTAAAAATGCAATAAACATTAACTTTCCAAAATATTTTAATCTCTTTTTTATCCATGCTATGCTAAATATCAGGAAAAATAAGCTCCATAGCCAGCTAAAAATAATAGAGAAGAAGCTTATCAGGAATAAAGGGCCAGAACTTGTAGTGTATGTGAATAGAAAAGCTGTATTAAAACTTTTTAGTTCAGCAATATAAGAGTCAAATGTTCTAGGCACGTAATCAAATACTCCAATGTTCAATAAACTTAAGATAATAAAGAAAACTATGAAGATAAATGCTCCTAAAGCAATGCTTTTTTTTGTAAATTTTATTTTACTTAAGAAATTTCCTCCTAAAATAGCTAAAGCCGGAATTATATTCATAAAATACCTGCTGTGGTCACCTTCATGTATAAAAAATAGATAAATAATTAAAGCTGATAAGATCCAGATAAAGAATAACCTATCTTTTTTTTCGTATTTTAACAAGGATAATACAAATAGTCCTAGCAATAAAGGTCCTGCCCAGAATAAAAGTAAGCTTAATCCTTGAAAACTAAATCCAATACCTAAAGCTTGCATTATAGTTTCTTTAACATTATTAGTAACGTTCACAGGATTTAAGTAACTTAAAATTAAGTATATTGAGAAAAATAAAAAGGCTATAATTGCTATTGGCAAGATCTTTAGGAAAGTATTTCTAGCATTCTGCATGGTA
Source organism: Nanobdellota archaeon (assembly GCA_036826255.1). Lineage (GTDB taxonomy): Archaea > Nanobdellota > Nanobdellia > SCGC-AAA011-G17 > JAGVZH01 > DAISWR01. The sequence goes on from DAISWR010000005.1 coordinate 5,982, forward strand.
AACATCTTTTTTTCTTTGCTGAAGATGTATAAAGTTAATACTCCTAACAACATTAAACTGCTTTCTTTGGCCAACATAGCTAATCCAGCGCTAATTCCGGTTAACCAATAGAATACTTTATTGCCTTCTTCATATCTTAGATAAGAATAAAATGCAAAGGTATAAAAAAAAGCTAATATTGCTCCTTCATCTCCTATTTGTAAAGAAGCTAGTATATGATAAAAGCTAAAAGCCATAATTGCAACAGAGAACAAGGCTACTCTTTTATTGTAGATTTTTTTTGCTATTAAAAACGTAAAGATTATAGTTAGTAAGCCAAAGATTATTGGAATTAATCTGAATAACCAGGTAGACATCCCAAACAAGGCTGGAATCATATTAATCCATGTCACTAAAGGAGCATGTAGAACTACATTGTTTAGTCCATAAAAGGTTGTTATTTGTGTTGTTACAATGTAATCTATTTCGTCATCAAAAAAAGCTTGATTTATACCGACTAATCTTATACCTATAGCTAGAAGTATTAGAACTAAAAATATTACAAACTGCTTATCTCTCCAAAATTCTTTCATCTTTTAACTGCTTTGGCTATCAAATTTATGCCAATGTCCTTGTCTTTGTAAAAAAAATTATCCAGTTTGATAAATAAATCTCTTATCTGAACTAAAGCCCTTGGAGGTTTAGATAAAATTCTTTTCTCTAAAGTTCTGATGTTTTTTAGAGTCCTTTCTTTATTTTTTGGATCAGACTTCAATGATGGCTGTAATAGATTGACAAAGTAATAATTTTCAATAAATGCTGTTAATACGTGAGGATCTTTTATTATCTTTTTAACTTTAAATCCCTTTAATAAATTGATAATATCCTTGTTGCCGTATAATTTAACATGCCCGAAGCCCCAGACCCCAATAGGCAAGTGTTTGTTCAGTAACCGCATTAATACATAATTAATAGGGTCGTAAAGGAAGGGGAAGTTTTTATCAAGAGTTGTTATTATGAGCGTTCCATTTTTCTTTAAAACTCTTCTTACCTCACTTACTACTTTTTCATCTTCTTTGATATGTTCAATAACATCTGTACAGATAACTACATCAAAGAATTCATTTTTAAAAGGCAAGTTTGTAGCAGATGCTTTAATGAAATGAACTTGTTTTTTAGGATTTATTCTTCTTGCAATTGCCAAGTCTATTTCATTAACATCAACACCATATACTTCTTTGAAATTCTTCTTTAACTGTAATGCTAGGAACCCGTCCCCACATCCAACATCAAGCACTCTTTCCCCGCTTCCAGCTAATTCAATAACTCTCTTCAGGCGCATGTGGTAGTTTGGTGCTAGTTCTTTAAATGACATTTTGAGAATACACCCCTAAAAGCTTTGTAGAATCAAGCTTTATAAATATAACCAAGCGCATTTTATTACTAAATTACACAAATCATAATTTCTTTAGAACTTTTCTAAATCTCATCATATAAGGCAACATTTGCACTTCCCTTTTGAAATTTAGCTCTGACTTAGCGCCCTCAGTCCAATCTATAGGAATCTCCTTCAAGGAATATTTCTTTTTTTCTGCTCTCATCAATATTTCAGCGTCCCAGAACACCCCTCTCTTTTTTGTTTTGTCATATCCTGCATCTTTTACTAAATCCAAGATTGCTGGTCTTTTGAATGCTTTAAACCCACACTCATAGTCGGATATCTTAGAATTGTAATAGAGATGGCATCCTAAGATAAATGCCCTGCTTACTAACAATCTAAAAGGTCCTCTTTTAACTTTAGAACCTTTAAAATATCTGCTACCTATTGCAATATCGTAATTGTTTTTCTTTACTTCATCTATTAAATCTTTAAGATACTTTAGGTTAGCTGATAAATCCATGTCTAACATTACAACTGTATCGGCATGGGCATACTTAAAAGATGCTGCTAGATTTTCTCTTCTTGTTTTTCCTTCTTCGTAATAAATATGTTTTATTTTTTTATCTCTTTTTACAATATCCTTCATAATCTCTGTACTCCTATCTTTAGAACCATCATTAACAATAAATAATTCCCATAGATATGGCAAGGCATTTAAGTACTTCTTTAGAATTCTAATATGAAATTCTAGTATTCTTTCCTCATTATATATTGGTACAAATACAGAGACTTGTGGTTTTTTCATGTTCTATGTAGTATTAAACCAACTAAAACATCTTCTGATTCAAATCTGCCTACTATTTCCTTTACTATTCTAAATCCTAAAGGGATTAGCGCATCCACTTTTTCTTGTGTTGGTGGAGATGCCCAAGCAGGCTGGCCAGATTCAAAGGAGTCTAAGTGTAAATACACATTATTTTTGCCCTTGGTTTCATTGACAAAATCTTCAAGTGTTTTAAAATGATATAAATAAATCAGAGTACCTCCATAGTCTACGTTGTAGAGATCTCTTTTATACTCTCTTTCTGAGAATGTCCTTATTTGTCTTGGGGCAGTTGAATAAATTAATGCTTCTTTTGGAACGTTCTCTCTTATCCATTCTCCTGTTTCTTGATAGCCTGAAAAACTAAAGTTTCTTACAGGGTTAAATAGATTATCTAATGTGGAGTTATAGGAAAAAATCGCCAGGATGATAGAGATTATAACAAATACCCACATACCCAATCTTATCTTTGCTAAAATTCTCAGATAAACTAGTATCTCTGAAAAGGTTTTAGCTATGAAAATGATAGCAAATGGTAAAACAGGCAATAAGTATCTATCTATAACTGTCGCGCCTCTTCCCAAGGAAAATTCTGTAAATAATAAATAAGCAAAGAAAAAAACTAACAACAGGATATCTTCTCTTTTCCTATAAATAAAGGCAAGTATTATGCCAAGGATTAGGAATGGGCTTATCCACCAATTCAAAACAAAAGACAGCAAAGCTAGAGTAAAATTAAAAGGTGTTTTTGCTCCTGAAAAATTTAATATTAACTCAAATATAGTTGAGGTGAAGAATTTCCCAATAAGAAGGAAATAAATCAGGTTTCCTATTGTTAAGGCTCCTATGGAAAAACTTAAAACTAATAATCCTAGTTTATCCTTAAAAATATTTTTATGCCTTGTGATTAGAAAATATATTGGAAATATAAACAGCACTAAGCTACCAATGCCTTTTGTAACCATAGGTAATAGAGATGATATTCCTGCTATAATAGCCCACTTCTTGTTCTGCTCTTTCTCAAATTTGATCAAACAATAAGCAGCCAATGCTATCATTGCTGTTATAGGCACATCAATTAGAGCTTTACTTCCGGTAAACCAATAAAGATAATTAAAGCTTAGTAATATAGCTGCTATTAGTCCAACAGCCTCATTCTTAATTTCTTTACCCAAAAAATAAACAACTACGATACCAAAAAGGCTATAGAGCATAACCATCAGCCTTCCGGCATTAAAAGTTGTTGTAAATAACTTAAAGAAAGCTATGATTATCTGGGGGATTATAGCGTCATTTAAAAAAGATTTACTAAAGAAATAAAGAGGTTCGTTTAATGCCCTAACAGCATTCCACATATAAACTGCTTCATCATTCCATATGCTATCTATAAATGAATATTTTATTCTAATTACGAAAGCTACCAATAATAATACGAGGAATAATGAAAAGTACCAGTTCCTTACAAGTCCTAGAAAATATTTTGGCAGATTTTTTTTTAGTTTATAAGCTTCTTTCTCAATATCCTTGTCAGTGTCAATAACATCATTTTCCAATTAATCCACCCCTAACCGATGTAATTCTCTGGATTTACACTACCAACATTTGCTTTTTCCTTTACTTTAGCTTGTTTTGGAACGTCCACCTTGCCGAATTTTTTCTCGTAATTTGAAATTCCTTGTTTTAATATATTAAGAAGTCCCTTTGCCATTGGAGGATCTAATATTGTCGTGTTGTGCTGGGTAAAGATAGTTGTCTGTGGTTTATCTCCAAAATCATCTAACCTTTGAGTAGTTTGCCTAAAGTCTAATGTAAACTTATCAGGATTTATATTTATACTAATACCGTTTGCATAAAAAGCCTCTTTTCCATGATTAACTCCAAAATTATATTTTCTTTCAACCATAACACATCCCCCTCTTAATTTTATCTTAGATTTATCCTTTATAAAACTTGTTAATAATTTTCCCTTCTTAAAGCGCTAAAGGGCTATCTTGTATATATTCTTTACCTAATTTTAGGGCGATCTCTGCTTTTTGCAATTCTGCCCCTAAATCAGCAGCATGCTGCAAAGATGAAATAAAACCTTCCCTTATAATTGTATTATAAATATCCATGGCAGTTTTACCTTCTATTAAGCACTCTATCTTTCTTATAGTTTTGTAAAATCTTACCCTTATTAACCCTTCTTTGGGAAAGATTTTAATTGTAAAAAATCCTTTGGGATCTATCTTCCATTCTTTAATTCTATCATAATGCGCTTTTATGATTTTAGTTTCTTTATTATCTTCCATTTTACCTTAGCTTAGCATATCTTCAATGGTTTTTAATATAACCCTTTTACTTTTATCAGACATCTTATATCTTTTTTTTATATCTAATGCTTCTTTAACATCTTTTAATGTAGGTTGAGTAATAATTTTCATAAAACCTCTTTTAACTAACCATTTATCTACTGATAGAGGCTGATTTGGAAAGGTAGATATAACAGGAATGCCCAACACAGCTGCTTCCCTATTCATAGTTCCTCCGCCAGAAATAACTAAATCAGAGTTGGCAAGTGCATTTGGCCCATCTATAGTCTTAGTTGGAACAAATAAATTCTCAAAATTCTCCTGGTAATACTTAATTTGCTCTGGTGTTCGCCCTTTTATGATAATCTGGTATCCTTCTTCTTCAAGATCTCTTATCAAGTTATCCATCAGGTTCTCTCCTTTAATATAAGAAGCTGATGCTGCTTCTGGCCTGATGAAAATAGTTTTCTTTTTCTTTAAGCCTAATTTACTTAGATAGTTTGGATCTTTATCAAAGGAACTTAAATAAACTTCTTCTTTAAAACCAGGGTACTTGTACAACATTTTGCCAAAGATTTTTTTAGGCAATGCTTCAGGACATAATGATTTGTTTGCAAATAAGATATCGCTCATCTGGATAATACTGCCATCTCCATCAAAAATGTATAATCTTTTATAGCCTGTTAGAAATGCTGCCATAGTAGCATACATGCCATGATGGCAGACTGTTAAATCTGGTTTTTCTCTTAAAATAAATTTTATCCTTAACCAGACCTCATAAAAATAACCAAAGAACTTGGAAAATAAAGTGCTGCCATGATGCTTTCCTAACTGAGTAAATGGAATTTTCTTCTGCTTAAGCAGATCAATAGTCTGCTGATAATCTCTTGCTGTAACAACAATTTCATATCTTTTTTTTAATTCTTTTATAATAGGCTCAAAGAACAATACATGCGGCGAGTTTGTGCAATCTATCCAAATCTTTTTCATTTTTCCAAGAATTCTTTAATCTTATTACAGATAAAAGTAACCTCATCCACAGTTAATTCTGGGAATGAAGGTAGGGATAATACTTCTTGGGTCATTTTTTCTGAAATAGGGATAGAGCCTTTACGATATTTTAAATGTTTGAAAGCTTCTTGTAAATGCAGAGATAAAGGATAATAAATGCCAACAGCAATGCCCTTTGATTTAAGATATTCTGCTAAAGCATCCCTTTTAGCAGTTTTTATAGTGTACAAATGATAAACATGTTTTCCATCTTCTTGCTCTAAAGGAGTTTCAACTATATCTTTTAATAATTTATTGTACAATGCTGCTATCTGCCGCTTTTGTTCTGTCCATTCCTCAAGTTTTCTTAATTTAACTCTAAGAATAGCTGCCTGTAATTCGTCTAAACGACTATTGATACCAACTTCCTGATGAATATATTTTTGCTTTGCTCCGTGAACACGTAATTGCCTTACTCTTTCTGCTATTTTATCATCACTGGTAACAACCATCCCTCCATCACCATAACAACCTAAATTTTTAGATGGAAAGAAAGAAAAGATACCAATATGGCCAAGAGAGCCAATCATCTTTCCTTTATACCTAGCACCTAAGGCTTGGGCAGCATCTTCTATAATGTATAACTTATGTTTATGTGCAATCTCCAGGATTTTATCCATATCACATGGATTACCGTATAAATGAACCGGAATTATAGCCTTAGTTCTCTTAGTGATTGCTTTTTGGATTTTATTTGGATCAATATTAAAAGTCTGCTCATCTATATCAACAAAAACAGGTTTTGCTCCAACATTAGCAATAGCACCTGCTGTTGCAAAAAATGTATAAGGCGTTGTGATAACTTCATCATCTTCTCCAATATCAAGTGCTCTCAAAGCAAGAATTAAAGCGTCTGAACCAGAAGCAACACCAATAGCGTGTTTTGCTCCTACGTAAGAAGCAATTTCTTTCTCTAATTCTTTGACATTATCTCCTAAAATGAAATTTCCTTTATCAATTACTTCCTGTATTGCTGCATCAATATCTTTTTTTATAGCTAAGTATTGTTTTTTTAGATTTAAGAAAGGTATCTCTTTTGATTCTTGTTGTTGAGGATATTCAGCTAAATGCTCTTCCAATACTTCTTCTTTTGGCACCAATTTAAGATATTTCGCTGGAGAGCCAATTACAATAGTGAATGGTGAAACATCTTTAGTTACAACAGCTCCTGCTCCAATAACAGCCTCTTTGCCAATAGTGACCTCAGGAAGTATAATAGCATTTAAACCTACACGTGCACCTGCTCTTACTGTAACACCATATCTGTGCTGAAATCGTTTTTCTGTTCGTCCCATCCATTTATCATTTGATGTAGAAACACATGGACCAATAAAGACGTTATTTTCTATGGTTGAATAAGCTGTAATATAAGAGCCTGCTTCTATTTTAGTATTACTTCCTATAGTAGTTCGTTGCTCTACAACAACATGAGAGCCAATTAAGACTTTATTCCCCAAGGTTACTTCTTCTCGTATAAAAGAGCCATCACCAATAAAAGAATCATCACCTACAATAGTACCTTCAAGGATAACAACATTAGCTTTAACAGTCGTACCACTTCTTATGATAAGCTGTTTTTGTCCATCACTAACACCCTTCGCTTTTTTAACTTGGTCTTCTTTGGTTGTTTTTGCTAATGTAACTCTCTTGCCCAAGACAGAATTATCTTCTATAGTAACATTATCTCCTATATACGCGTATGGGTGAATAACAACATTGCATCCAATAGAAACATTATCTCCTATTTGAGCTTTCTCCCAAATAGAAACATTATTACGTATCTTAACATTCTTTCCAATTTTAGCTGTTTTATGAATAAAGGTGGCCATTCTCTATTACCCCCAAAATTTAATTATAAGCGTTTTGTTATTACTGAGTTACAAGAATTCTACTTCTTTTCCAGTCTCTGCAGATTTGTAGATGGCATGAATTACTTCTAATGAGCGTTTAGCTTCTTCGCCGTCAGTTAATATAGAAACTTTGTTATCTAAAGCATCTAAAAAGTTCTCATAAACCAGTTTATGATAAGGGCTGACACCATCAACAGAGTCAGACTTTCCTTTTAATATTCCTATATCTGGCTTTTCACACCCCTCAACATCCCATATTTCTATTTCATCAAAAGCATCACCACCTAATTTTACTGTCCCTTTTTCTCCCAAAATGAGCAAGGTTCCTTCCAAATTTTTATTATATACGCAAACAGTATATTCTAATGTTGCTAAAGCTCCAGATTTAAATTCAATAATAGCACTACCTAGACCTTCTACTTCAACGCCAGGAAGTATATGGGGTCTTGTTTTAGCGACAACGCTTTTGACACTACCTAACAACCACTGAAGGATATCAATATAATGAGCGGCTACTGTAATTAAGGTACCACCATCTGTATCTTTTTTGCCATGCCAGGGAGATTTTTTATAGTAATCCTCGTTTCTATTCCATCTAACAGAGATGTTAGCAGAAAGTATCTTTCCTAATCTTCCTTCATCAATGGTCTTTTTTAATTCTTGCACTGCAGGATTTAATCTTACTTGTTTAACCACGGCTAATTTCTTATTATTATTCTTACATGTTTTAATAAGTGCTTCAGCTTCTTCAAGGGTTGTTGCAATAGGCTTTTCTGTTAAAACATGTTTCCCAGCACGAGCTGCAGCTATTCCTATCTTAGGATGAGTAGAGTTTGGTGTACAGATAGCAACAGCATCTATTTCAGGATTTTTTATTAGATCTTCATAGTTATTGTATGCTTTAATATTATTTTCTTTTGCTACTTGTTCTGCCAGTTTCATATTGATATCAGCGACTGCTACAAGCTGGGCATTCTCAAGTGCATTAATGACATTTATATGCCTCTGAGAAACCTTTCCACATCCAATAAGTCCGAATTTAACACCCATATGACACCATACAAAAGCAAATCTTAAATAGCTTTCTATACCAAAATAGTCTTGAATAAATCTTATTATTTCAAGTTATTATAAAGCTTCTCATATCTTTTTATTATTTTATCCCATGAAAATTTTTTAATATGGTTATAAGCATTTAATCCGTACTTTTTTCTTAGGTTTTTATCTTTAACTAACAATTCTAAATTTTTGTAAAATTCTTCTTCATTATTTAAATTGCATAATAGCCCTGTTTTTTTATGTATTACTATATCTGGTGTTCCTCCTTCTCTTGAAGCTACAGAAGGCACTTTAGAGGCTGAGGCTTCCATTACAACTCCTGGCAGGCCTTCTCCTATCCCAGGACTGAATAAGACATCTGTTTCTTTCAATATATCTGGGATATCATTTCTATTCCCAGTAAAAGTAATTTCTTTTATTCCTTTAGCTTTTTGCTTTAATATCTTATCTAAATAACCCTCGCCAGCAATGAGAGTATGTATATTATATTTTTTCCTTAATCTTTTTGTTGCTTCTATTGCCATAATTGGTCTTTTTCTTTCTGTAAGCATTCCAATAAAGGTTATCAAGATTTTTTCTTTATTAATTTTAAATTCTTTTCTTATATCAGAGCTCTTTACATTAAACTTCTCTAAGTTTATTCCAGTCGGTATCACTAATATTTTTTTCATTGGGAGGTTTAATTTTTTGGCTTGATCTTTTAAGGCATTAAAATAAAAAGTGATTTTATCTGGTGTTTTGAAGAGCAAGTCCTTCAATAGGGTGGTGTAGAGTCTAAAGATGGAAGTTAATAAAAAATTTGGTTTATAAGTATAGCCTACTAAACCATCTGTAGTTAAAACTATCTTTGCTTTATACTTCTTGAGATGTTTTAGTATTAAGGGTGCTATTGATAACGGATAGTAGTACTCCCAGATATGTACTATATCATTTGTTTTAAGGGCTTCTGAGCAGGTTTTTATTAGAGAAGAGGGATTTGGCAGCGAGTATCTTAATGCTTCTATATCAAATGAAGAAATCGGCTTTAAAGCGATATTCTTATTATTTAAAAGCGCAGTAAAATGATAGTTTTTTAATGGTCTTTTTTTATCTTCTGGATATATTAAAGTAATTTTATGACCTTTTTTAGCCAGCAGACTAGTTAACTCTACTATAGGCCTTCTCAATACTTTAGTTGGATTAATAAAACAGATTTTCATAATTTATTTATAGAAGCAAGGTTTAAAAAGATTTATGTGGGGGTGAGATCTCTTTTACTATAATGGCATAGAATACAATAAGTCTTAAATAACTTATTCTTTTACCACTAGTATGCTAATACCACATCAAAAATTAACAGTGAGGCCTGGAGATATTTTTTCTGGGTTCTTTAGCAAGAATTATGATTTAAGTAAATATATTCCTAGAAAGATGAATTTTGTAGGCAGTGGTAGAGCCGCATTATGGTTAATTCTTAAAGATGAAAATATAAAAAGCGTTGGAATTCCTAGCTTTACATGCAAAGTTGTTTTAGATTCAATTTTAAGAGCTGATACAAAACCAGATTTCATTGATAGTGGTATAATACCAGACATTAAAGACTACAGAGGAGATGCTTTAATCCTACCTTATAATTTTGGTTTTTTGCCAGATATTAACAAGGTAAAAAGAGTTTGTAAAAAGAACAATGTAATATTAATAGAGGACTGTGCCCAAGCCTTAGGCGCTAGGTATAAAGGGAGATTAGTTGGAGGTTTTGGAGATTATAGTGTTTTTAGCTTTGGCATTAGCAAAAATACTGGATTTTTAGGTGGGCTAGTAAATAAAGGAGTCAACTTAAGAAAATATCCTAAAAGCAAAGTTTTTAATTTAATGCTAAAGGGGTTAGCAAGCAATTTATTCTTCAATCCTAATTTTTACAGCAGAAAGATGCTTGATAAAGAATTGATAAAAGAGCATGAGTCCTTACTTTACAGCATGGATAATTATAGCAAGAATGTTGTTATGAGTATTTTTAATAGATATGATGAAATTTTTAGGATTAGAAAAGAAAATGCTAAGATTTGTATGGATGAATTAGATGGTGTAATTGATTTTGTTAGACCATTAAAGAACACAGAACCAAGCTGGCTGTATTTTGTTTTAATGCACAAGAACAGAAATGAGATAATAAAAAAGTTATTAAAGGAAAAGGTTGATTTAAGCCCTTTGTTAACGTTTAAAGATTTAAGTGGAAGTGGCAGGAAAGCAAACAAGGCTGAAAAGGAGCATTTTGTTTTTGCATTGTATAGAGACATGAAGGAGATTGACTTTATAATTAATAAGATTAAGAAAGTAGTTAAATAGGGTTCTGTCAATAAACTCGTTAGTTGATTAAGGCTGTCGCTTTCGTCAGTTTTATATAGTAATTAGGATTTATTTTTTTAATGAAAAAAGAATTATTAATTGAAGGCTATAAAGAGATGGCTAATGAAAGTTTAATAATTAATAAAGACTGGTCTGCTGCAGATACTAATTGGGAATAAAGATAGAGGTAAGCAGAGGATATATTGTTTTAGTTAATCTTGCTATCAAAGCTAGTCTAGACCTAAATTGAAAGATGAAAATAATAGAATTAAAAGAGTTTGATGATAAATGGAAAAATTTTCTCAAGGAAAAGAAGCATTTGATATTTCATAGGCCGGAATGGAAACAGTTTACAGAAGACAGCTTTGATATAAAAATGAAATATTTTGCTGTTGAAGATAAAGGCAAAATACAATTAGTCTTTCCAGTTGGTGTTATTGATAGTTTACTATTTGGCAAGAGGTTAATCTCTGTTCCTTATTTAGAGTACGGTGGATTTGCTGGAGATGCTGACTATGTTGGGTTTGCTATTGATCATATTAAAGACAATTACTTCAATTATGATTATTTACAGGTGAGAGAAGGCGTTCCTGAGAAATATCTTATGGAGAATGGCTTTAAGAAAGTTGAAGAAGCAAATAGATTTATTTTAAATTTGGATAAGGAAGAAAAGATCTGGAAATCAATCAGCAAGCAGAAAAGAAAGGCTGTTAGAAAAGCTCAGGATATGAAAGTAGAGGTTAGAGATATAGGTTATCATGAAGTTTCCAGAGTTTATAATATTTACTTAAGCGAGATGAAAGGGTTTGGGGTTCCTGCTTTTCCTATTAAGTACTTTGATAATTTCTGGTATTATATGATTGAAAATGGACTTGGCAAAGCTTTAGGAGCTTATTTAGATGGAACATTGATAGCTGCTTTGTTAGGATTTACTTACAACGATAGAGTTCATATTACTATTTCAGTTTCTAAAAAAGGCTATTTGGATTATAGACCAAATGATATTCTGCATTGGGAATTTATCAGGTGGGCTATTGAAGAAGGATATAAGATTTTTGACTTTGGTCATGTTAAAAAAGGAACTGGACATTATGACTTTAAGGAAAAGTGGAATACAGAACTAAAGCCTTTGAACAATTATTATTTATTCTTGAAGAAAAAAGATATTACTGACCTAAATAAAGACAGTATGAAGTACAAACTTTTGAGGGGATTATGGAGAAGGTCTCCTAAATTTATCTTGAAAAGAGTCGGACCTAAAATAAGAGAGAGTATTGGTTATTAAATTTTGTTTTTCAAATAATCTCTACAAGAAACAAATT
>DAISWR010000006.1:0-6166 GCA_036826255.1 Nanobdellota archaeon
TCTGCTATCTAAAAATCAAAAAGAATATAGTTTATGATGTAGATTTTGATGCTAAGGATGAAAAGACCAAAAAACAAGCAATAAAACTGATAAAAAATAAAGTTTTAAAAGATGCTGAAGATATGGGATCAAAAAACCATAAACTGTCCTTGTTCATAAAAGTTGCAAGAGATGCAATCAAGGCTTATAAGAGAAAGCACAAAGATCCTCTGCTAGATATAATAGATACAATAAAAAAATATGATAGAGGATTTCCACCAAGAAGAGCAGAGGATGAGTACGAATCTTGTTCCCATGTCCATTGATAGATTAAGATTTGGCACAGCTGGAATTCCTAGCGGTGCAGAGGGCGATACAGCTTCTGGAATAGAATATAACAGGAAAAAACTAGATCTAGACGCTTTTGAGTTAGAATTTGTTCGTTCTATAAATATCTCCAAAGATAAAGCTCCTATAATAAAAGAAGCAGCAAAAGTAAATGATATCTTACTGACATGCCATGGCCAATACTGGGTCAACTTAAATGCACAAACTAAAACAAAATTAGACAAGAGTATTGGGATGATGGTGGATGCAGCAACAAGAGTTTATGAATGCGGAGGCTGGTCAATAACATGGCACTTTGCTTACCTTATGAAGCAAGATCCAAAAATAGTCTATGAAAAGGTAAAAAATGCTGCAAAAGAGGTAATAAAAAAATTAAAAGATAAAGGAATTAATATATGGATAAGGCCAGAGACTAATGGAAGAGTTGCACAATGGGGTAGTCTGCAAGAAATAATAAAGCTAAGCCAGGATTTAGAAATGGTGTTGCCATGCATAGACTATTCTCATCTGCATGCCTCAACTAATGGAAAATACAACTCGTATGAAGAGTTTTGTGATGTTTTAACACAATTGGAGAAAGGATTGGGAAAAACAATCCTAGATAATATGCATATACAAGCGCAAGGTGTAAATTACAGCGAAAAGGGAGAAAAAAATCACTTAAATATACTGGATTCTGATTTAAAGTACAAAGAGCTGGTACAAAGCTGGAAAGATTTTAAGATAAAAGGGGTTGTTATTCCAGAATCTCCAAATGTAGAAAAAGATTCTTTGTTACTCAAAAAAACATACCAAAAGCTATAAAAAGAAAAGAAGCTTGTTATATTACAATGAAAAAAATACTTAAAAAGTATTTTACTCTAGAACAAGCAGAAAGGTTATTGCCAAAAGTAGAAAAAGGATTAATGCGGTTAATAAAAATTAATAGGATAATAGCTCTTCTTAATACAGTCAAGGTGGATTACGATGATGAGTTTGAGAGCCTATGTGATGAAGTGCAAAGAAATAAAGAAAGATATAATGCCTCTTATGAATTCTATAAGGAATTAGAAATCTTATTAGAATCAGGAGTGATTGTTAAAGATCTGGAAGAAGGTCTGGTTGATTTCTATTCATCTTACGATGGAAGAGAAATCTTCTTATGTTGGAAATTAGGGGAAGACAAAATAGAGTTCTGGCATAATGTAGAAGAGGGCTATTTAGAAAGGCAGCATATCTCTGCATTGCAAAGAAATTACTAAATAGGTGAGAACATAAAACACACAAAAAAAGAGGAGATTGGGAAGTCTATAAGAGAGATAGTTTTTGGTTCAGAAGACGGACTAGTAACTACACTAGGTTTAACAGCGGGGCTTGCAACTTCTTTAGTTACAAAGAATATAGTAATAATAGCAGCTATTGTAGAGATGTTTGCTGGTGCTGTCTCAATGGCAGCAGGAACTTATCTTTCCAGCAAATCCCAATTAGAATTCATAAATAAAGAAGTAATGAACCATAGAGAAGAAAAAGCCTTCATAAAACATACTTTTAACTCTCCAATAAGAGCGTCATCAACTATATTTCTTTTTTATGTTCTGGCAGCAATACCACCAATAGTTCCCTATGTTTTCTTAGATATAAAACCAGCACTGATAACATCAATTGCAGTAAGCGCTTTATTCTTATTTGGCATAGGTGTGTGGAAGACTAAGCTAACTAAAAGAGGGGCATTGAAAAGCGGATTAGAGATGTTATTTATAGGACTATTAGCAGCTTTAGTAGGATTCATTGTTGGCAATATAATACACCTTTATACAGGACTGGTTTAATATTTATAATATTCAACAACGCACTTTATAGCATCAACAGCTTGATGAGGAAATGTAAAACATGGAATTTTATTTTCCTCCAGATTTTCCCTTAACATCTCTGTAAATTCACCGCCAGCACTAACAACTAATATGGGCTTCTTTTTTAGATTATTAGCTTCTATTATAACATCAACAATAGCTGTAGTCAGCAATGGAGTTTGGTATAAGGCAATTATCAATAAAATCTCATTATTTTTGTCCATCAAGGAAGCATTGATCGCTAGCCCATACATCTCTGTTGTAGCATCACCAACCAAATCCATAGGATTACTTAAAATAACATTCTTACTAAATTGCTTTCTTAAAACATCCTTGACTTCACTGCTCAATTCTGCCATTTTTAAATTATTTTTAACAATAGCATCAGTAGCCATTATGCCATAACCACCCCCGTTTGTGATTATCTGTATCCTATTTCCCTTTGGCTTAATTATGTAATCAAAAGTCTTTGCAGCATCAACCATCTCCTGTAAATTTTTAACTTCTATCACACCAGATTGCTTAAAAGCAGCACTGTAAACAAGGCTGTTTCCAGCTAGGCTGCCTGTATGGCTTAAAGTAGCTCTGTTTCCTTCTTCACTAGTCCCTCCCTTAACTAAAATAATTGGTTTCTCTTTACTTACTTCTCTGCATACATCCATGAATTTCTTACCATCTCTAACTGCTTCTATATAAACGCAGATAACTTTAGTTAGTTCATCATTAGCTAAATATTTAATAAAATCACTTTCATCAAGATTAGTAGCATTTCCATAGCTTATGAACTTGCTAAATCCATGACCCTCTGATGTTGCTAAATCCAGTATAGTAGAGCCAACAGCTCCGCTCTGGCAAACAAAACTTATTCCACCTTCTTTTGGCCTCTTTAATCTATATCTTGGCAGGAATAATGTATCTAATTTTGTATGAGCATCAAAAATCCCTAAACAGTTAACGCCTATGCACCTCATATCATTTTTATTTAAGTAATCTCTTAATTCATTTTCACCTTTTACATTGCCAATCTCTGAAAATCCAGAAGTAATTATTATTAAATCCTTTATCCCCTTTTTCTTGCAATCCCTGACTGAATCCAAAACCAATTTGGATGGGACTGCTATTACTGCCAAATCCAGTTTATGCTTTATATCTAAAACATTTTTGTAAGAAACATGATTCAGTATATTATCGGCATTAGGATTAACAATGAATATTTTGCCATGATAACCGCCGTCTATAAAATTCCTAAAAATTATATGCCCAACCTTATTAGGATTTCTAGAAACTCCAATCACCACGATATTATTTGCATTAAAAAATTTATCTAAGTTCATATCAATCCAGGCAAGCTTTAGGGGGGCTTTTTAACAACTCCAATAACAGCTCAATTGTGTCAACAATATCACTCTTATGGCAGATACTCATAGTTGTATGTAAATTCCTAACTGGAACTCCAACTACAGCAGCAGGAACTCCCCCTCTTGAAATTGTAATGTTCAATGCATCTGTGGAGCCAATGTCAGTAACCTCTAACTGCAGATTTATATTCCTTTTCTTAGCAGCGCCTTTTATCCAGTCATTTAAGCACTTGTTTGCTAACATCTCATAATCCTTTATTGTAATAAATGGGCCGTTCCCAATGGTCTTTGTCGGGCTGTTTCCCATATCATCTGCTCCAGTAACATCAACTGCAATTCCCCAATCAGGATCAATCTCATAGGCAGATGTTTTAGCACCATACAGTCCCATCTCTTCCTGCACTGTAAAAACAAAATAAATCTCGTTTTTAATATTCTTTAATCTCTTAATCACCTCAACCAGAATATAGCATCCAATCCTGTCATCCAGGGACTTACCAGAAATTAGATTTTCATTTCCTAATGTATGAAACTTCCTACCTAAAGAAGCATACTGCCCTATCTCAACACCTTTAGCTCTTAATTCTTTGTAATTAAGTCCTGTATCAACAAAAACCTCGTCTATTAAAGGTATTTTAGCAACCTCAATATCATCGCTAATCTCATTTGTTGTAACAACACCCATAACATATCCTTTTTTAGTTTTAATATAGACCCTCTGCCCTATTAAAGTCATTATTTCAAAGCTTCCGATCTCAGAACAGTAGATTCTTCCATTACTATCTATCTTCTTAATCATCAATCCAATCTCATCCATGTGGGCAGCGAACATAATCCTTGGCCTAACCCCTTTTTTATGCACAATTAGGTTGCCTAGCTTATCAACCCAATACTCTTTGCAGTATGGTTTAATGTGCTTAATAATCAGCTTTCTAACATCAGCTTCATCTCCGCTGATGCAATAAGAATTAATTAGGTCTTCTAACAAAGATATATCATAGTCTTTGCTCTTTTTTACCATAAACACCTCTTTAACTGATATATGATTATTTTATCCTTAATATATTTTTTTATTCATCACTAAAATCATTTAATTTATACTCAAATGCCCCTTTAAGCAAGCCTCTATTCTTTAGATACTCTCTTGTTAGAATCATAAAGAATAATCCCAATGACTTATTACCCTTATTATTGCAAGGCACAATCAAATCTATATTATTTGCTGTGTTATTTGTATCACATAGGGCTACTACAGGAATTCCAAGCTTAGTAGCATCTAAAATAGCATTTCTATCTGGCCATGGATCTGTAACTAAGATTATCTTGGTTTCCATAAAACTGTCTAAAAAAGAGTTTGTTAAAATGCCTGGAGGATATCTTCCTGCAAAAACTTTTATACCAGTCAGTTTTGAGAACATCTTTACTGCTTTCCAGCCATTTTCTCTTCTGCATACTATGGTTATATCTTCTGGGGCATACTTTGATAATAATTGAGAAGCAAGCTTTATCCTTCTATCTATCTCCTGTACATTTAGTACTGCCAAGCCATCTGACCTTATTTTGTATATAAAAGGGGCCATATACTTAGTTCTGAATTTAGTTCCTATATGTATGCCTACCTTGAGATAATCATCTAAAGGTGTTAATAATTGCTGTTCCTCTACCATAGAAAGATGTTCAAAAACAGGTTTATAAAGGTTTTTATAAAAAAGAAAATTAGAAGTTCTTCTTAATATAATTTACCATATTCTTTCCTTCGCCCTTCAATGCATGCCCAAAGCTAATTCCTAATGCGATTGTTATTCCCACTGCTACTGCTCCAACAAGTATTAAGAATATCCATTCTAAAAAAGATACGTCAATACCAATCTGTGCTAAAGCAAGTACTGCAATGATGAAGAATATAATTATTTTAACTATTTTAGCTGCTAATTCCATACCTCTCATTTTAGTGTGCTCAATCATCTTAAACTCTACATAATGAGCAATTAAAACTCCTACTAATACAACTAATATGCCTGCTATTAAATGAGGCAACCATAATACAAAACTAGTTAGAATTTGAGATAAATTCCCTAATCTTAATAAATCAACTGCAGATCCAATGAAGATAATGAATATATACCATTTTATTAACTCGCCCAGAATTGCTGAAACATTAGATTTTCCTATTTTATTTGCTACATTAGCTTTACTAAGTTGTCTGTCTAATCCTAACTTTTCCAGAACTAACCTAACTGCATGACCTAAAATGTAAGCTATAAAATAACCAATGATTAAGATAAGTATGGCGCCTATAATACCAGGAACAATATTAACAAAACTTTCCCATAAATTAACTAAAGGATTAAGAACCGCAATGCCTGTTGTTGTTAAAATGTCTGTAGCCAATAAATCACCTCTTTTGATGCTATTAGTGATAACATCCCTTCTTTAAAAAGGTTTCTATAATGCTTCTCTGATGCAGCCTTAACAAATGAGAAATAATCTTGAGATTTTTTTCTAAGACAGATTTATTATAATGAAAATAAAAAATGCTCCTGCCGGGATTTGAACCCGGGTCTTCGGATCGAAAATCCGAGGTGATTGACCGAGCTACACTACAGGAGCATAAAGAATCAAATCAGTCTTATATTTTTAAAGTTAACTAAA
>DAISWR010000006.1:6266-16371 GCA_036826255.1 Nanobdellota archaeon
ACACTACAGGAGCATAAAGAATCAAATCAGTCTTATATTTTTAAAGTTAACTAAAAGGTTTATATAATCAAAGGTCTTAGTTGATTCATTGAGGTGAAAATTGGAACTAACAAATGAACTAGTAGAGTTCTATGGTATATTGACTGGTGATGGATGTATTTCAAAATATAAGGATGGTGAAAGGATAAGGCGTGCTATAAGAATAGATGGTAATTCTCTTACAGACAAATTCTACTTTAACCATATTAAAGCTCTAATAAAGTCAATTTTAAATAAAGAAGTTACAGTGAGATATAGAAATTACGGCAACAATATCTTCATCACGTTTGAAAATAAACAATTCGCTATTTTCTTGCATAACAAATTAGGGTTTCCATACGGAAAGAAAAAAAATAAGCTTAAATTACCAAAAAGGATAATAGATAATAATGAAAATCTAAAATACTTTTTAAGGGGGTTTTTTGATACTGACGGGTGTATATATTTTACTAAAAATAATTCTAACAGTAGAAATTATCCAATCATAGAGTTATCAACACACGATGCTTACTTACTAAGCAAAATAAAAAATATTCTAAAAAATAAAGGATTTAATGTAATCATAAGTCATTTCAAAGATTCAATAAAATTGCATGGTAAAAAAAATGTTATAAAGTGGATGAAAGAAATAGGGTCAAGCAATATTGATAAATCTTCCAAATATCTATTTTGGAAAAGATATAGATACTGCCCTAAAATAGATGAACTAAATCTAAGGAATAGATTAAATAAAATAAGATGAGCCTGCCCGGATTTGAACCGGGGACCTCCGGCTCACTTAGCCTCCATCTTTGAATTTTGAGCTTTATACCAAAGATGGTCATATAAGACTTACGCAGCGTAAAGCTTCGGCGCTCCCCCAGGCTAAGCTACAGGCTCATAAGAAGATTACTATTAGAACCTTATTTAAACATTTCTCTTAGCATAATGAATAAAATAATCAAGGCCCATAAACAACAAAAATGGACTTAGTATCAAAGCTAACAAAACTTCATAATCGCTAATTATAATATATATTCCAATAACAAGCAAAACAATGATAACATTTATCCTGGCAGACAATCTATGTTTATGGAATAAATAAAATCTTTTTTTCTTTATAGTCATCATAACGCCAATTAAAACTTCAAAAATTACATAAAAAATTATTAAGTATAATGAAAATAGACTAACTCCATTAATTATTAAAGCTAAAAGCGTTGGAAAGATTAGGACTCTATCAGCAAAACCATCCCAAAAATAGCTAAATTCAAGATTATGCTTATGTGCTCTTACTAAAAATCCATCTACAAAATCTGTTAAAGCTGCCAGCAAGAACAACACGCCAGCTGTTAAGTTCTCTCCTATTAAGATCAAATAAAAGATAATTGGGCTTAGTAATATTCTTATCAGCCCTAAAATGCCATGAAATGTGAATACTTCCATTATAAAAGAAACCCAAAGTTTTTTATTTAATAACCTTTTGCTTTAGAAAGTGATAATCGGAGTAGTGGGCAAGGCAAATACTGGAAAATCAACATTCTTTAAAGCATCTACTTTAGCAGAGGTTGAAATAGCGCCTTATCCGTTTACAACAATAGAAAAGAATGAGGGGGTGGCTTTTGTTAAATTAGACTGCGTTGATAAAGAATTGAATACAAAGTGCAATCCAAGCTTTGGATATTGTTTAGATGGAAAAAGATTTTCTCCTATAAAACTAATAGATGTGGCTGGATTGGTTCCTGGAGCTCATGAAGGCAAGGGACTAGGCTCTAAATTTCTAAATGACTTAAATGAAGCTGATGCTTTAATTCATGTAATTGATGTTTCTGGATCAACAAATGAAAATGGAGTATTAGTTGAACCTCTCTCATACTATCCTGGAAATGATATTAGATTTCTAGAAGATGAGCTTGATTATTGGTATCTGTCTATAATAAAAAAAGTCTGGGAGAAAGATTCTAAAAAGATGTATCAAGAAAAGAAAAAAGTCTCTGAGTCTTTAGCTAAACAACTTTCTGGATTAAAAGTTACAGAAAGGATGGTAGAAGATACAATAAAAGAGCTTCCTGCTAAAATAATAGAATGGAAGGAGAGAGACTTGTTGAAGTTATCAACAATGCTAAGAAAGCTATCAAAGCCGATTATAATCGCCGCCAATAAGATAGATATTCCTGGAGCTAAAGACAATTTAGAAAAAATAAAGAAAGAATTCCCATCTTACTTAATAATTCCATGCTCTGCAGAATCTGAATTAGCGCTGAGAGAAGCTGCTAAAAAATCTTTAATTAAGTATGTTCCTGGAGAAAATAATTTTGAGGTTACCTCAAAGGATTTAAACGAGAAGCAGAAAAAGGCTTTGTCATTTATAAAAGAAAATGTTCTTGACAAATTGAACTCCACAGGAATACAAGACTGCTTAGATTCTGCTGTTTTTAAAATCCTAAAGTACATAGCTATATTTCCTGGAGGTGTTAACAAACTACAAGATTCAGAAGGCAGAATTTTACCAGATTGTTTCTTGCTTCCTCCAGAATCAACAGCTCTAGACTTTGCTTTTAAATTACATACAGATATAGGAAAAAACTTTGTAAAGGCTATTGATGTAAAGAAAAGGATCCCTGTTGGGAAAGATTACAAATTAAAGAATAGAGATGTAATTGAGATAAAAACAAGTTAAAGAAAAACTATTTAAACTTAGAATAGTACACAATTCATAATGGAGCTTCATTTAACAAAAAAACCTTCAAACGTCATTATAATCACAGGGTTTCCTGGAGTAAGCTTAGTAGGAACAATAACAACAAAATTTCTTTTGGATAAATTAGATACAGAGGCTATCGGCCATATTCATTCTGAAGAATTAATTCCTGTAGTAGCAGTACACAAGGGAGAGGTAATAAGGCCATTAGGAATATTCTACAACAAACAATACAATCTTGTAATAGTACAGGCATTAAGCGGCATATTGGGCTTAGAATGGCAGGTCGCTCATATGGTTGAAAAACTTTCTAAGGAATTAAAAGCCAAAGAAATAATTAACATAGAAAGCGCAGTAGGTTTTGAAGGGCAAATAAGCACTTTTTATTACACAGTAGATAAAGAAAGAAAAAAACAATTTGAGCAAATTGGATTAGAAGAGATGAAGGAAGGAGTCATCATGGGTGCTACAAGCGCTTTGCTCCTGAATGAAAATAGCATACCTATATCTACAATATTTGCAAAAACACATTCTAATCTTCCAGACTATGAAGCTGCTGCCAAGATGATAGATGTGCTGGATAAAGTACTAAAGATGAAATTAGATTACAAACCATTAATGGAAAAGGCTAAGAGATTTGAAGCTGAGCTTAAAAATCTAATGGAGCAATCACAGAAAAAAGAGAGTAAAAAATCTTCTGAATTAAGCTATTTAGGGTAAGTACAATAACTTGGCATACTGAGGAAAATCCTTTCCTAATTCATGATGAACTAAATTTTCTGATATTACTGCAGCCTCTTCTGTATCAACCAACATTCTATTCCAAATATGGTAAAACTCATGCAAGGCCAATGCGATTATGAAATCCTCATTCTTACTAAAATGCTTTATTATCTCTGGGCAAAAGCAGACTTCAACTTTATCTTCTTTAAAACAACTTAGAGCCGGACTATACTCCATATCCTCCTTATGATGCTTTATTATAGGGGATCTTAACAGCAACAATTCAAATTCATTTTTATTTAGAACTCTAAACTCTGGCTCTTCTATTTTCTTTGGAAAAATACTAAAAGCCTTTTTAGCTAATGCTATAATCCTCTTTTCCATACAATAAAAAGACTTTTAAACCAATAAAAAGTTTTCTATAATATGACAGTCTGTTTAGGGATTGAGTCGACGGCTCACACATTCGCAGCAGCAATAGTAACATCCAAAAATAAGGTACTAAGTGATGTCAGAGCTAATTACACAACTGACAAAGGAGGCATTATCCCTAAAGATGCAGCACAACACCACAAAAATGTTTACAAAGATGTAATACAAAAAGCTATACTAGATGCTAAAATAAACTCTTCTGATATTGACTTGATAGCCTATTCCAGAGGACCAGGCTTATCTCCCTCATTACATGTAGGATTAAATGCAGTAAAAGAACTAGTAAATGATCTTAATGTTCCAATAACAGGAGTTAACCACTCACTATCACATCTGACAGTAGCGAAGTTATTCTTTGATTTAAAAAATCCGGTTTATGTTTATGTATCTGGTCCTAATACCCAGATCTTATCCTTGGAAGGGAATAGATTTAGAGTTCTAGGAGAGTGCCTAAGCATTGGACTAGGAAATGCTTTAGATAAATTTGCTCGTGCTTTGGATTTAGGATTCCCAGGAGGTCCAAAAATAGAATTGTTAGCAAAAGGAGGATCTTTCATAGAACTTCCCTATGTTGTAAAAGGTATGGATATAGAACTATCAGGAATAATAACAAAAGCTATAGAACTGTATAAAAAAGGAGGTAAAAAAGAAGATCTATGCTATTCGCTACAAGAAACAATGTTCGCTATGTTAACAGAGGTTTCAGAAAGAGCCTTAGCACATACTCAAAAAGATGAATTGGTTTTGGTTGGCGGAGTGGCAGCTAACAAAAGATTATGCAACATGTTAGATATAATGTGCAAAGAGAGAAATGCTAAATTTTATGCTGTTCCTATAAAATATTCAGGAGACCAGGCTGTTCAGATCGCATTCCAGGGATTACTGCAGTTTAAAGTCAACAACACAATACCAAAAGAAAAATTAGACATTAATCCTTTATGGAGAACTGATGAGGTAGAAGTTGATTTCCTTTAAACAAGATCTCCTTCTCCAACAACAACCATCTTAGTAACAGGTCTTGGTGGAATAGGCAACATCCTGCTTACCCTTAGCTTAGACACTAAATCTATTTTTTCTTTCAAAGATTCTTTACGTATTTCTGCCTCAACAGCTTTTAAACAAGCAAACCAAAACCTTCTTAAAAAAATAGAAGTCTTATCCTCTTTTTTGCTTAAAATACTTATTGCCTTATCTAAATCTTCCTGGGATCTCTTTAATTTCTCATCTAAAATAAACTCAA
Organism: Nanobdellota archaeon; assembly: GCA_036826255.1. Taxonomy (GTDB): domain Archaea; phylum Nanobdellota; class Nanobdellia; order SCGC-AAA011-G17; family JAGVZH01; genus DAISWR01. The sequence goes on from DAISWR010000006.1 coordinate 11,381, forward strand.
CACCCATCTTAATAAGATCCTTGCTGTCGAGTAGGCTGCATAGGCGGCATAGATTGTGTCTTCTCCTTTACATAACTCTCCAGAAGGACTAATCCTCTTGCAATCGTTCTATTCTGATTTAATAAATCATCCAATCTCTTTATTAGAGGTCTTAAATTTTCATCCTGAACATCAATATCATTCATATGTTTTGCAGCTTCTTTAAAAGTATTAAGCAACTCTCCTTGCTGCTTAGCCAGATTATTCATAGCAACAGTAGCATCAACTAATTTTTTCTGCAATTCAACACTTATCTCGACCAGAACTCCAATCTTATCTTTACTACTCTTAACCACCATCTTTTTTTCAGCCATATTGGATAGTATAGATTATATTTATTTATAAACCTTTCTGAGTTTTTAAAGACTTGTTAAAGTAAATCTTATTTCCTCTAATATCTATTATATTCCTACTATTTAAACTATTCAAAACAGAGGCGAGCTGTTCTCTATCAATGTCTAATTTATTCATCAAACTATTTTCTGTTAATCCATCTTTTTCCAGCAAGGCGTTAATCACCATATTCTCTACCCTAGTAGAAAGCCTCATTACGCTTAAAATAACATCAGATAGCCTACTCTCCTTTCCTTCAACAATTGAAATATTTTGAAAGGCTTTATTTATCAAGTATTTAGGCCAACCAGTGCTGCTTAATTTACTTTTAATCTCACTTAAAGACTTATCTCTTCTCAAAGATTCAGCAACATAGTCCCTTAATTGATCAACATCTGGAACATCATAAACATCAGTAAACAGCAACTTTTTAAAGATTGGGTAACTATTTAAAAATATAATAATGAATGTTTTCTTTGTTTTATATGTATAATAAACAAAGCTTAAGGCCAAAATATAAAGTAAAGGAACCACCAACAGGAAGTAAGGTATGCTTCTTCCTCCAACTTTAATGTTTAAGTATATGACTAGAGCTATTATCGCCAAGACTGTAAAAAACAAACTTAAGAAAATCGTTGGTTTACCCTTTCCTCTTAAAAATATAATCAAGACTATTAATGTAAATACCAAGAAAAGCAAAATTAAAGCTTGATTATAATTTTTTTCTAAAATTAAATCAGTTGTAGATTTCCCTCTATTATCTATGACACTTTTATAACCAACGCTTGCTGTTTCTTTTTCAGCAACTCCTTGTTTAGCCCCTCCTAAAATTTCTTCTCCTTTATCCTCTGCTAAAGTTGCTGTATACTCGCATTCTTTAGTCACTTCAGGCCGATTATCTGTTGTTCCGCATTTACTTTTATCACTGCAACTTCTTATTTGTATTTCATGCGCTGGACATTCAGACCATTCTGTACATTCCCAATCTTCTTCACAAAAACATATCCCACCAACACATTTGCTACTAGTACAATCACTATTACTATTACATTTCTGCCCCTTAATACAAGTGCTTCCACAAGAACTTCCACAATCTACATCGCTTTCTGAAGCATCTTTAATACTATTATCACATGTAGAAACATAAGCGCATTCCTGGGTTAATTGAGGGATATTAGAGTATGTTTTTCTTCCTTGTATTTTACAGTCATTCAAGTCAACACAAGTTCTAGACCTTATTCCTGTCTTAGGACAGAAAATTGTCTCCCAACCAGGGCATTGCCAATCCTCAGCACACTTGTAATCACTGCATTGTATATTACAGCAAGCTCCATCAGAACTCTCTAACAAATTGCCTTCACAAACTTGACCTTCTAAACATTTAAATCCATTTAATTCACTACAGCTTACTGTACAACTTTCTGTTATTGCTGGCTTCTTTAAAGCAGTTCCACAATTATTATAATCCTTACAATTTCTTGCTCTTTGCCCGTTTACACATGACGAATAAGGATCACAAACCCATAGCTCTTCACAAGTACTAAAACATTGTTTAGTTTTAACAGGCTCATTAAATGTAGTTCCACATTGATTATTATCTATACATTCTCTTGTTTGTTTTCCATCCTTACAAACTTTCCAATCAGAGCAAACCCAATATTCATTACAACTCTGGCATCTCTCACCACAACAAATAGCTATATCAGAAGATACTAATTCTTTATTACAAACTTCATTTCCTTTGCACAAAAAACCTTTTTGCTGTTCGCAACTACAATCTGGATCACCAGACTCACAGTTCTCCTTACATAACCCATCAAAACCACAACTAGCTTCTTTACTGCATATGGTAGTACAGCAAACACCTAAATCCTTTGATAATATGGAATTACTACAAACCTCACCTTCATTACATAAGTATCCATTTTCTTCTCTGCATAAACAATCTACATCCCCCCCAGCACAGTTTGGTTTACACAACCCATCTTCAACACAAGTTGGTTCTAGCTCTATTTTACAAGCAAAATCTGCATTATCTATAAAACCATTACAATCATTGTCTCTACCATCATTGCAAAACAAAGCTTCATCTCTGTTGTAGTTTCCACAGCTACAGCTACAATCATCACAGCTCTTCTCATCAACAACTAAGCAAAAGAAAAAGAAATTAACTCTTTCTATTAATTTATCACCATCACAGATATCATCGCAACGACCAGCACTAACATCCTGAATATTGAATAGGAATACAACTAATAAAACTAGCAAAAACCACCTCTTTTCCATAATCTAGATTAAATTCAGTTTGTATTTAAAGGTTTTTAAAGAAAAACTCAATAAGCTAAGTTTGATCATGAAGACAAGCTGGATACATTCTATCTGGAAAATCCTGATATAGGAAAAGACTACAAGTTCTGCTTTGACAAGATAGAAGGCGATGGAAATAAAATGCAAAACAGCTTTAATTTAGACGGGCAGATTAAATTCTTAAATTTTAAAAAAGACAAAGTTTAATTCAGAGAAAAAGGTTTTGGATTAGATAATTCGGATATTGCTTTTGGCCCCAGTTTTTAACATAAAATCAGCTTTAATTTTGATAACTATAGAATAGTAACATTTAAATAACTAGGAACCTACTTGAGATAAAAATGAAATCTAAAGGGATTTTAGGTTTAATATACAGATTTATGTTTACTGTACTAGAAAATTGGTACCAAAGTGCTAAATTCAAGTTTATACTGATTTATTTGGTGGAAACTTTAAAAAATCTAAATTTCTGCATAAAACAAAGAAATAGACAAAAAGTTAAATGGAATCTAAAATTACCTAGATTCTACAAAACATTCAAATATAAAAAGGCCATTGAGGTTAACACTTCTGGTTTAACTATGGAAAAAACCTTAGGGAATATTATAAATATTTACAGGAGAGGTATTAAATGAAATATGCCTTAGGTATTCTTAAACCAGACTGTTTGAAGAGGGGCTTAGAAAAAAAGGTATTCGAGATTATTGAAAGGTCTAGCCTTAAACTTATCTTGAAGAAAAGACTTCGCTTTACAAAGCAAGATGTAGAATATATCTATGAACACTATAAAAAGAATGATTATTTTGATAGTTTAATAGATGTGATGACTTCCGGCGATTCAATAGCTTACATAGTTGAAGGGGATGGGGATGTTATTCGCAGGCTTAACAGTATAACTGGCCATACATATCCAAAATATGCAAAAAAAGGAACTATACGCGAATTAGGAATAGATATACGTTACAATCTTGCACACTCTACCACGAATATTCAAAATTTTTGGAAAGAAGCCAAACATATATTCTCAAAAGAGGAGCTTTGCACCTTAGATTTGGAGGAAGTTAATCGTGAATCTGAAAAATTATCATAAAAAGTTTAAAGCAAAATTAGACGATTACCCATTAAAATGGGCTAAAGAACAACGAATCTTACATTTGGTTGAAGAGGTAGGGGAATTTGCTGGGATCGTCTTACAATATCAGGGGTATAAAAAGCCTTCAAAGACAAAAGAAGACATCAAAAACGCTCTTGCCGATATACTTGAAGATATTCTAGCTTTAGCCATGCTTTATAGAATAAACTTTAAAGAGCTCTTAAACGAGGCAATAAAATATGAAAAGAAATGAAACGATATTCTTTAAGGCATTTGAAGATATAATTTCTTTATGCAAAATAGAAAAAGATTTGATGTCCAATGTAAATTTTATTGCTTTAATAGGAAGTGTTAGGGAAAACGAAGGGGTGGAAAAGTATAGTGATCTTGACATCTTGTTCATACTAAAGTGTGATGAATCTGGGGCTATAGATAAGACTACTCTAAATTCGCTAAAGAGACTTAGTGGGGATGTTAGCGAAAAATATAAAATAAGAATTTCTCTTTTAACGCACACCTTATTTGATTTTTACAATTATATTAATTTCAAGTACCTCATCCGTTATTCTTGGGGCAAGGTCGTATATGGTAACCAACAAAAATATCGCAAATTATTTGAACACATTATTAATCAAAACCAGTTAAACGAGAAGGAAAAAAAAGAGAGTATCTTTCAAGATATCATTCATGCAAGATTCAATCTTCTAAGAAGATACGTTTCATTTAATAAACATAATACCAAGCAATATAAACGTACATTGTTGAAATTGTTTATAGATAATGTTTTAGAGATTTGTTATTGGTGCCTTCTTTATAAAGGCGTTTGGTCTAAAACAAAGAAAGAACTAATTAAAAATTTTAACAAACATTATGGATCTATAGAACCTCAGAATATTCCCCATTTAGCATATCAATTAAGAAGTGATTGGGTGCGACTCAAATGGAACGCTAAAATAGAAGATTTCTTTGAAGAGGCAATTGACTTTATACAAGCCTGTATTAAAGCAATTAATCCAAATAAAAAATGAGAATTTTATTTATATCTCGTAGTTTACCTTATATTGGCGGAAGAGAAATTGTACTTGAATATCTTCTAAAATATTTTTCTAAGATCTCCAACGTCCTTCTTCTTAGTCCTGATAAGGGCACAAAAAGAAAGAATGTAACAAGGTTTGATATGAATAAGCCCTTAGACAAAATAGAAGATTTTGTCAAGAAA
>DAISWR010000006.1:16381-17798 GCA_036826255.1 Nanobdellota archaeon
CAAGCCATACTTGATTAACTGCCATACCTTTTATCATGCCGGCATATCAATCCATTTGGCTAGAAAATTTAGTATACCTCTTATACTTACTTTACATGGGGTATTCACGAAGAACTATGGAAAGGACTATTGTGGTCTACTAAGAAAAATATACTACTCAAGTACGTGCGTAAGCACGGTCTCAAAAAATTACAAATATGCTTTGATCTCACTTTTGAAAATCCCCAAAAAGAAAAGGAATTGTATAAAACTTATTAGAAATGGTGTAGATACCTCTTCAAAAGGCTGTCTAAATAAAGATAAGTTAAGATCAAGATATAGGCTTCCATTGACTAAGAAGATTATCATAGTACCAGCACGCCTAAACAAATTAAAGGGTTTGGATTATGCCATTGAGGCTGCAAAATCTTTTAATAAAAACACAATCTTTTTAGTCTGCTCTCCAAAGGGAAGAAATCTTGAAGAAGAATATCTTTATAAGAGAAGATTACTAAAGAAGGTTAAGAATGGTAAAGCAAAGGTTATATTTAGGGCGTATACGCGCCGGGAGTTGCTAACATTATACAAGGTCTCAGATATTTGTTTACTTCCATCACTTATTGAAGGCATCTCAATATCTATACTTGATGCTATGGCTCTAGGCATTCCTGTTATCGCGACAAGGACAGGGGGGAATATAGAGATTATTAGAGATAACCTAAATGGATTTTTAATTAAGCCTAAAAATACAGAGGAAATTGTAAGAAAAATAAAATTTGTTCTTAACATGGATAGTAAAAACGTCACAAGTATAACTAATAGAGCTAAAAAGACTATAAAGACTGATTTTTCATCAAAGGGTATGTTAGAATCTTATCAAAAACTATTTAATCAAGTAATAAAATCAAATTAAAATGGAAATAAGCAATGATGCACAAGCAGTGATATTTAGATTGAATAAAGCTCTTAACAAATACGAATTTCTAGTTTTATTTAGGTTTGATAAAGAAAAAAATAAAAACCACTGCCGCCTCATTAAAGGAGGAGTTAAAAAGGGAGAAGCCCCAAAAGACGCTGTAATTAGGGAAGTGGAAGAGGAGGTTGGTATCAAAGGAGTGTCAATCACCGCCAATATCCACCAATATGATTATGTAGCGGGGGGGGTTTTACACAAAGTACTAGTGTTCTTGATAGATGCAAGTGCTATAAACTTTGATTTAAGAATAAGTTCTAGTGGCGAGGGGGGCTTTACAATAAAGAGTATTAAGTGGCTAGACAAAGAAAACGCTCTTAAACAGTTAAATTTCCTAGATGAAAAAAGAGCAAAACTAGAAAAACTACTTCCGGAATTAGAAGCAAAAAAGAATATTCAAGAAAAAAAACCAAAAGCGACAATATTTCAAGGCATTCGTGGGATAAAAGAATTAGTTCATTTAAT
>DAISWR010000007.1:0-17191 GCA_036826255.1 Nanobdellota archaeon
AGTATCACTAGAGCTACATTTAGGGCATTTTTTATTTTCAGAAATATCCATATTGATAAATAAACACTTAATCTTTAAATATCTTTCTTTTTATAGCACTGTTAAATTCCCAATTTTAAATTTTTAGGAAGGCTTATAAATTTAATTATTTTTTATTGATTAATGGTATTAAAACTATTTGGATTACTGGATTTGGTAGCAGCAACCTCTTTATTGTTTTTGATATCTGGGATAGGAGAAGTTTTTGCTATTACCTTTGCTTTTTATTTGTTAATTAAAGGTTTATTTTTCTTACCAGATTTTTCAAGCTTTTTAGATTTATTTAGCGGGTTTTATATAGCTCTATTTATTCTAGGAATTAGTTTTAGTTTTTTTAGTTGGTTTTTTATAATATGGTTAGCTCAGAAGGGAATCTTTAGTTTACTTTTTAGTTTGGATTAAATAATAATGTAGCAGTATGATAAGCGTTGCAATTATTATTGATAATGCTAAGATTGTAATCATCTTTACTTGTGAAAAGGTTAGTAGTAAGAATATTATTGCTATGGTTACTATGATGAAGAGTAGCTTCCATCCTATATTAACTGATGTTTCTTCTACTGAAAATGGCTGTTTTATTCCTGATTCAATCGCATAGAAATATAATCCTATGATAATTAAAGAAAAAATGATGGAAATTATTAATGAATCCGGCATAGCTATAATTGGAAGCAGTATGAATAAGGAAATGGTTAAGCTTAATAAGAAGAAATAAGTTATTCTTCTTCCAAAGAATAATCTCGCTCCAGGCAAGTTTGGTATTGGGATTAAAGCGTAAAGGGCCAACAAGAGAGGAATTTTTGTTTCTATTAGGTTAGTATAGCCTGTGATTATATCTAAAATAAGTGCTATGAACACATAAGTAAGTATCCCGAAGAAAGATATTGCAGCAACCTCCTTTTCTTCTAAGAAAGTTGAAATTCTGCCTATTTTAGTCTTTAAAGGAGATACTATTGTAAAAGATGCTATTGCTAAAAAAGCCCATAGCCCGTTAGTCAGGATGAATAGCAGGGGAGGTATGATCAAGCCAGTGTAATTATAAAAGATATTCTTTATCTGGTTTTTTACTGTCTTATGAGACCTTGTATATTCTTTTAATGCCCAAATCCTATATTCGACCTCATGATTATATTTTAATCCAATTAATTTTTGAAAAAATGCTGCTGTTAATAAAGAAATAGTTATAATTAATAGAAGTCTTACCAAGGCTGCAGCAGAAAATGCGGAATTAAAAGAAAGCATAACTGTTAGTAATGCAATTGATAGTGCTAAATGCACTATCTCTTTTTTGCTGAAACTAAACCTCATTTTTTATTATTTTTATTATTCCATCCTCATGACCAGCACCTACAATTGCTAGTATACTCGCTTGTTTATTTAGACTCATTAGCCTAATTAAGCTTTTTGCCATTATTTTGTTCCTGTCATCTATCAAGCTTTTGTAAATATTGGGGTACCTGTGCTTTACTGTACTAAGCACCTTATTAATTATTGATTTTTTAGGCACCTTTCTCAAATCAATTTTTATTGTTTCTCTTCTGAATATTACTCCGAGTATGCTATCAAGGATTAATTTTAAAAACTCTGTAAAAGGCGTTTTTAACAGATTTTTTAGCGTAATCTTTATATCCTGGTCTATTAAGTATATTCTTGAACCCACTTTCTTGGAACATTCTATGGCCTTTCTCATCTCAGAACCAGGTTTTATCCCAACCCTCTCACCTAATTTTTTTTCTATCCAAGAGCCAAAAAAATTTAATAAGAAGACTCTTAAACCCAATTCTTTAATATCGCTTAATCTTAATTTCCTTTCTTTATATAACAAAGAGAAGAATCTTTTCTTGTCTAACTCTAATGCGACAAAGCCCGGTTTTTCTTTTAATATAAATGATTCTACTTCATCTATACTTTGTATAGCTATATGGGAAGTCCCAATCATTGTTAGGTTTTTGTACTTAATCACTACAAAAAAGAAAGATATATATACTTAAATTGTTTTTCGTTTTACAACTTAAAGCAGTGGAGGTATTAATAATGAATACTAAAAAGATAAGCGAAACTTATAATATGCGTGTTTTTACAGATGTTGGAGAATATTTCGGCGATATTGAAGAGGTTATACTCACTTTAAATAAGGTCTTTGGATGGAGAATTAGGGCTACAAGGAATTCATCCTTAGATAAGTTAATCGGCGGTGCTAAAGGGGTAATAGTTCCTCATAGCTTAGTTAAGGCTGTTGGCGATGTGATGATTATTAGTAAAGCAGCCATACCATCTTATGAGGGAGAAAAAGAACAGTAAAGAACAGTAAAACTTATATATTCTTTAATAGCCTAGTTATTTTATGGTTACTGTATTGGACCCAGCAATAGAATTTTTGAGAGCATTTGGTTTCTTTAGTATTATCTTACCCTTTTTGCTTATCTTTACCCTAATCTTCGCAATTCTAGAGAAAACAAAGGTCTTAGGGCAAGAGGATGGTAAGTCTAAAAAGAATTTGAATGCTATAATAGCATTTGTAATTGGTTTATTAGTTGTGGCTACTGCGAACATTGTTGAGATTATTAATGATACCTTGCCAAAGGTTGTTTTATTATTAGTAATATCAGTATCTTTTTTAATACTAATTGGGACTTTTTGGGCATCTGGAGAGTTAGATTTTAGAAAAGAACATAAAGGATGGTATGCTTTTTTTATGATTATCTTTTTTATCGCAATTATAGGAATATTTTTACAAGCAATAAAAACTGATGGAGATAGTGTGCTTGAGATAATTTTTGGTTATGTTGTAACTAATTTTGGCGGCGCTGTTATTGGCGGGTTAATTATGTTAATTGTGATTATAGCAGCTATCTGGTTAGTTGTTCGCGGTAAAGAGGAAGAAAAAGGAGGAAAGAAATAAATGGCAGTTAATTTTGCAGATCTTTTTTTATCATTTCAGGGATTCGGGTTATTTGAGTTTTTTTTGCCATTCTTGCTGATATTTGCTGTAGTCTTTGCTATTTTACAAAAGATTAAGGTGTTGGGGGGAAATAAAGGAGTTCACGCAATAGTCTCTATAGCTATAGGATTATTAGCTGTTCAGAATTCTTTTGTAATCTACTTAATAAATAATTTTTTATCTAATATAGCTTTAGTGATTGTTTTGATTATAATATTCCTTATAATCATCGGTTTGTTAGCTGGAGAAGAGGTTGGAGCCAAGCTTAATTGGTTAGTAATTGGTGTGGCTTTAGTTGGTATTTTCTGGGCTTTGTTCTATGATTTGTTTGCAGGAACTTGGATATTACCTGGTTTTTTCCTATTAACTGGTGCAACTCAAGGGAGCTTATTAGCAATCTTGATATTTATTGTAGTTATTTTTATTATAGTTGGTGGTGGCAAAGGGGGGGGAGAAGAATCTGGTCCTTTCTTTAGGATCAGTAACAAGAAACCATAAAAATGGCTTTGGATATAAGTTTGTTAAGTTTTTTAAGCCCGCTTATCACATTTTTGCTAATTTGGGGCATAGTATTTGCAATTCTAGAGAAGTCTAAATTGTTAAAAGGAAGTACGCAATTTCACGCTTTTATAGGATTTGTAATTGGCCTATTATTTTCTTTTACACCTAAAGCGGTTACTTTTATTCAGACTATTACACCATGGATGGTTGTGCTATTTGTTGTGATAATATTAATTTTGGTGTTGTTCTTAGCTACAGGCTGGACTGAGCATTCTTTTCAGGAGTCTATGGGCGAACCTGTTATAAGATGGACATTGATTATAATTATTCTCATAATACTATTTGCTTCTTTAATTAAGGTTTTTGCTCCTGTAAGTCCTGTAGCAAGTGGCGAATCTTCAGTAGAAAATGGAGAAACTGACAGCGGGGCTGTTGGAGAAGAAGTAAGAAAGGCTTTATTTAGCCCTAAAATCTTAGGAGCTGTATTTTTGCTTATAATAGCTGCATTTGCAATAAGGTTTTTATCATCTAGTGCAGAATAAATCTATTTTTTCTTTTTCAACTCTGCTGTTATTCTTGATAAATCTTTAATATTAGTTGTTAGGGGTTGTATTATCTTTTCGAATACTTTGCCTAGCGCCTGCATTTCAGTGTTAACCTCGCTTAGTGTTCTGTTATAGTCATCAACCTTTCTTAGAATAGCCTGCTGTAGTTTTTCTAGCCTTCCTTCTAATCTTAGAACTTCTTGTTTAACAGACTCAACTTCTGTTTGTAGACCTTCTTTCCATACATTTATGTTGCCAACGTCTTTTGTTAGGTCTTCCCACTTTTCATCTACTATAGCCTCTGCAATCTCTTCTATTTGCTCCTCTATATTCCTTTGCGGTTGTTGGAGTTGAGGTTGAAATTGTGGTTGAAATTGAGTTTGCTCATAAGACATACCTGGTGTTGGTGTAACAATATCTGGAAATTCTTGGTTCGGTAAACCCTGGTTTGTATCCATCAATTGTAAAGAGGCATCTTGGTATCCTGTTTCTGACGGATTTGTCTTTAATTCTGCTTGATTTATAGCATCCATTATTTGTTGGAAGGTATACCCTTTTTGATGCAACTCATCAACTATTTGATCATGGGACATATTCGCCTTTTGCATACTTAAGACTTCATTTAGCGGTATTTTATTTGGCACTTTCTACACCCTCTTCTTCACTTTTCTCTACAGTTTTTTTAATTTGCCCTTCGATTATCTTTTTAACATCCTCTTCTGTTGTAAATTTTAGGGGATCCCACATGCTTATGTATTTTTCTAAAACTCTTACGCTATCTTTTCTGGCGAATAAGCCAACTTCTTTGATTATGTGATTGATTGTATTTGTTAGTTCTAGATTCTCTTTTTTTAGGTTTTTTATTTCATTATCGAGGTTTTTGACCCTTTTTAACACATCCCTTCGCTCTTCCATTAAATTTTCATTTAATAACTCCAAATTTTCTCTTAGTTGCATAAATCTTTCTTCTATCAATCGCATTCTTCCATTTAGATTATTTAATATAGAGGACGTATCCCCCAAACTTGCTATCATTTCTTGTGCAACCATTTTAAACGAAAAATATTTAATAACTAACTGTTAATTATAAGTAGCATATTTATATTAAAGGTTATGTTAGTATAGTTGAGTAGTAGCATGTTATTCACAAAAAAAGTTCCTCCTGGAGGATACGCCATAGAAAAAGAGGGAAACCTTGATGTTATGCGGATAAACTATGAGGGGAATATAAAAATACCCTCGATAGAAAATGATCCTGGCTGCATGGCATTTACAATAGATAAATTGCTAGAGGTGCCTTCTACTTCTAGGATTATCTTTCATCAAAGAAGAAATTATACTTATGATTATGCGCAAACGCAGATGCTGGTTGAGGTAAGTAACTTATACAATTATTTGGTGAAGCAGAAAAGCATAATTTTCTCTGGACGAGAAGAAGCTTTTTTTTCTAATATAAGATATTTGGTTCTGAACTTATTAAAATCAGATCCTTTAGGGGCATTTGTTGAACTAAAGAGGCTTTTAAGAGAAGAGAAAATAAAATTTAGAGGTGAAAGAAAGGCTATAGTAAAGCAAGAAATAGAAGCAAAAATAGATTTTTTACAAAGATTTCATAATTATTTGGAGAAGTTAACTTTGATTAAATTGGCAAAACCTTATTTGGATGGCTATGTGATTGGAGATAGAACCTTGTATCAAAGATTCTTTAGACCTATGATTTCTCCAGATTTTATGTTTACTAAATTGCTGAGCAAAGTACCTATACATGCAGAGGAGGTAGATTATTACAAGCTTGATCATAATACAGAGGTTACAATATTTAAGATTCCAGGCAAGCTAAAATACCTATATCACATCATCCCTCCAGAGTTTAAACTTAGCGAGGATAAATATGAACTTCTTGATTTAGCAAAGAACGTTTTAGCAGAACATAAGCCAAAGGAAGAGGAGTTTATAGATCCTGACAGGATGAGGCAAACTTTTTATAATATTGGGGCGGATTTAATCCATGAATTAAGCGAGCATAAGAATTTGGGTGTTAGCTTAAGAGAGATAAAAGAGCTGGCTAATATTTTAGTTAGATATACTGTGGGTTTTGGTTTAATTGAAACTTTACTAAAAGATAAAAAAATCCAGGATATTACTATTAATGGCCCTATTGGACAGACGCCTATTTTTGTTGTCCATCAAGATTATGATGATTGCCTGACTAATCTTTATCCAGCTAGAGAAGATGGAGATGGTTGGGCAACTAAATTCAGATTATTGAGTGGAAGACCATTAGATGAGGCTAATCCTGTATTGGACACTGAATTAATTCTTCCTGATGCAAAAGCAAGAGTGGCAGTTATTGGAAATCCTTTGAATCCTTGGGGCCTTGGTTATGCTTTCAGAAGGCATAGGGATAAACCTTGGACTTTGCCTCTGTTTGTTCATAATAATATGATCTCCCCACTTGGAGCAGGCTTGATTAGTTTTTTAGTTGACGGCGCTAGAACAATGTTGATTGCTGGGACTAGATCATCTGGAAAAACCAGTTTGCTGGGAAGTACTTTAGTTGAGATAATGAGAAAATATAGGATAATCTCAGTAGAAGACACTTTAGAATTACCTACTGAAGCTTTGAGAGAGTTAGGATATAATATACAACCAATGAGAGTAAGAGCAGCTTTGTCTATTGCTGGAAGGGGTGGGACAGGAGCTGATGAAGGAATTAGAACTAGCTTAAGAATGGGCGATAGCAGTTTAATTGTCGGAGAGGTAAGGAGCACTGAGGCAAAAGCTCTTTACGAAGCTATGAGGGTTGGCGCGTTGGCAAATGTTGTAGCAGGAACAATACATGGAGACAGCCCTTACGGTGTTTTTGACAGAGTTGTTAATGATCTTGGTGTTCCAAGAACAAGTTTTAAAGCGACAGATGTGATTATTGTAGCGAATCCTATAAAAAGTTCTGATGGTTTGCATAGATGGAGAAGGGTAACCCAGATTACAGAAGTAAGAAAACATTGGGAGGAAGATCCATTAAGAGAAAAAGGCTTTGTTGATTTGATGAAGTATGACAGCAAACAGGATTTTTTAGTTCCTACTGAAGATTTATTAAACGGAGACAGTGATACTTTAAAAGCTGTTGCTGAAAATGTTAAAGAATGGGTTGGAAACTGGGATGCTGTCTGGGATAATATCCTATTAAGAGCTAAGATAAAAGAAGCGACTGTTGATTACGCAAATAAATCTAAAGATTTAGGTTTGTTAGAAGCGGAAAGTGTTGTTGCTAGCAATGATATGTTTCACATAATATCAGAGTCTGTAAGGGAAGAGGTTGGAAGTTTAGACAATGAAAGAATTTACAAAGAATGGGAAGCTTGGTTCAAAAACTATGTGAGAGAAAAGAAAGGTGCTTAATCCTAAAGATAAAGATATCAAGAATATCATAAAGAAATACGAGTCTAAGCTAGCTGATAAAATAGGCACTTTAGATGAACAAGAACAAAAAACTTTTTCTAGGGAATATAGCATTTTTAAGAAGGAGTTATTAGCAAAGGGTTTTACAAGATATGAAAATTACTGCAGAAAAGCAGAAAGCCTGCTTAAGGTTGAGCCAGGGAAAAAAGATAGACCAAAAATAGAGGTTGCTATCGAGACTGCCCATTTAGATGTTACACCTACTGGAGCTATGTCTTTTGCTGTTTTTGCTGGGATATTATTTGTTTCTATAGGATTAATAATAGGAGTGTTAAGCTTTGCTTTTTTAGGCACAATCAAAATATTTTTCCCATTGTTTTTTATTTTATTTGGAGTAATTGCCATAATACCTTTAAGTAAGCTGCCAGTATTTTTGGCTAATAGGTGGAGATTAAAGGCTTCTAATCAGATGGTTTTGTGCATTTTGTATATTGTTATGTACATGAGGCATACTTCAAATCTAGAGCATGCTATTAGGTTTGCTGCCCAGCATATTGGGGCGCCATTGTCTCTGGATTTAAGAAAAATATTCTGGGATATTGAAACTGGAAGATATCACACAATAAAAGAAAGTTTAGATTCTTATTTGGGAACATGGAGAGGATATAATGATGATTTCATTGAGAGTTTTCATTTGATTGAGGCTAGTTTGTATGAAAGCACAGATGAAAGAAGAGTTGAATTGCTAGATAAGGCATTAAGTGTTATGCTGGAAGGCACTTATGAAAGAATGCTGCATTATGCCCATGATCTAAAATCACCAATAACTATCCTGCACATGCTTGGTGTTGTTTTACCTATTTTAGGTTTGGTAATATTCCCGTTGCTTAGTGCATTTGCTGGGGGGGTAGTAAAGTGGTATCATTTAGCTATGCTGTATAATATTATATTGCCTTTAATCGTATTCTTTATTGGTGTAAATATCTTAGCAAAGAGGCCAACAGGATATGGGGAAGCAGAAATAGATATTAACAGCACCCAGTTTAAACCCTATAGATTTTATCATATGAGGTTTGGAGATAGAGATGTTTTAATCAGTCCAGTTTATTTTTTAATACCGATATTATTTGTGTTTTTATTATTGGGATTTTTGCCTTTGCTGATGTATATTACAAATCCTGGATTTGATTTTGAAATTGGAAATTTGAGATTTTTAGATTATAAATGCGTTGGTGATAGCTGCGCTGGTCCTTATGGTTTAGGCGCTTTGATTCTTAGTTTGTTTATTCCCCTAGGCATAGCAATTGCTTTGGGAATTTATTACAGGATAAAAAGCAAAGAATTGATTAAGATAAGAAGCGCTACTGTCAGATTAGAAAAAGAATTTAGCGGAAGTTTATTTCAATTAGGAAATAGGATTGGAGACGGCCTGCCTGTAGAGGTTGCTTTTGGCAAAGTAGCAGAAAACATGCAGGGAACTACTACTGGAAATTTCTTTAGCGCTGTTACAGCTAATTTAACGAGATTAGGCATGGGATTAAGAGACGCTTTGTTTGATTCTGAAAGAGGCGCTGTCTGGTTTTTCCCCTCCAATATAATTGAAGGAAGCATGAAGATTTTACTTGAGGGAGCGAAAAAAGGACCCCAGATTGTCTCTAGGAGCTTGATCAGCATTTCAAATTATATCAACAAGGTCAGGGATATTAATGAGAGATTAAGGGACTTGTTAGCTGATGTTGTTAGCAGCATGAAAGGACAAGTTGGATTTTTGACTCCTGTTATAGCCGGCATTGTTGTTGGCATAGGAAGCATGATAACGAACATTATTGGTTTGTTGGGTGAGCAGTTAAGCGGAGCTGCTGTTGAAACTGGGGAATTGGGACCGACTATAAGCCCTGCTTTATTGCAGGTTTTTAACATACAAGATGTTATGCCTCCATTTTATTTTCAATTAGTTGTTGGCTTGTATGTTGTTCAGATAACTATAATCTTAACTATCTTGTCTAATGGGATAGAAAATGGATTTGATAAGGTAATGGGCGAGAATAGCTTGGGAAAGAACTTGTTTATTGCCAGCATATTTTATTTCATTGTTTCAATAACTGTTATCTTGATATTTAATACTTTAGCAGCTGGAATATTAGCTACTACTTTGGTTGGTTAGGATTACCTTGGGGTTAGAATTAAGCTTTTTAACTGCCCTCCCCTATAGGTATCGGGGGTCTCCCATTTATTAAATCGCGTCACACTAAAGACTATCTCCCCATCAGAATTCCCTTTTAATCTTAAAGACTCTTCATTTTTAAAGTACAGTGTTACTTGACTCTTGGTGAGGTCCCCATCGATACTTTTGAAATCAATCGAAGAAATTTTCTTTATCTCTTTTCTAATGTCATAGTCATTCTCTTTTAAAGAAAAAATTATCAATCCCTCATATACATCCGTGTTATGAATTATGCTGCCAAAATTTATATAGTAATCTTCTCTTTCCCCAGCAAGAAGTAGGCTCGTTATATAAGAAGTTTTTCGTTTTAAGCTAAGTTCGTCAATTTTAAGTATAGCAGTAATATCTTTTTGCTTACTACTTACAAAGGCGTTTATATATTCGATATGTTTTTCCTCAGGTTCTTTTTCTGCTCCAATTATATTCCAGTAAACAAATTTTCCTATAGTATCGTAGTTTCTTAATTCTCTAGGTCCTGTTATATTATTTTTATTTATAATCTTTTCATCTAATAATAGAACTTCTAAAGTAGGATCTTGTTTAGGATCTAAAGCAGTATAGAAGTTACCTAAAGATTTTGCTAATCTTGTTCTGGATTCTTCAATTGTACCTTTTATTTTTTGTAAGTGCTCGTTTTTAGTTAGGTTAAATACTATTTTATCTATGCTTGCACCTGTTAAACCTTCAGCAAAGTTTTCTGCTATTAATTTAGCTCCGATTTCTAATGAACCACCTTTGCCTAGAGATGCAAGGTAAGCTTTTGCATATGTTATCCCTTCTAATCCGCCTACCAAATCGTTAACAAACTCTTCTGCTTGAGTAAGCGACCAAAAGTCTTTATTTGGATCATAAATATCTAATCTTTTTTTAGCAATTAATAACCTCTTTCTAGCCGCTGTTATTTTTTCTACTGTTATTTTCTGCATATTATTTAATACATAATCGGCAATGTCTTTCGGATTTTCTACAGACAAGCCTTCAGCTAATTCCTTAATAATTTCATTGAACCCATCATTAGCTCTTTTTTTAGCTATTAGATCTGAACCTTCTATTAATATAGAGTCTAGCGCTTCTGGAATCTTTTTACCGCCGAAAAAATGTTCATTTATTAGCAGACCTTCTAATTTTGATAACTCTTCTATAGATTTTTTAGCAATGTCTGTTGTTAAAATGCCTAGTCTTATCTTTTCATAATCACTAGCCCACTCACTTAAATGCTTTTCAAAGTTTTGTTTTTTAGCATTTTTCGCAGATTCGTTTATAGTTATAACAGAGAATAGATGGTAATATAATTCACGATCTTTTATTAGCTTATAGTCTTTATCTGCGATGAAATATGTTTGCTTCTTTGTTTCATTGTGATAAACTCTAAAATACTTATATGTTGAGTTATTATAGTCTATTACTTTTTCTTTACTGTCCTGGACTCCGTTATTGTTTTTGTCTTCTTCTTTTGACTCTACTATTCCTACTGGCTTGAAGTTTTTAGGAGTTTCTTGAGAATTTAATGGCAAGTAGAGTAATCCTGCTAATCCTATAGTTCCTAGTAATTCTCTAATAGACACCATTTTAGCAATAAGATGTGGTAAGTTTTATATAGCTAATACTATTTAAATAGTTTATGGGTTTTATTAGAGAATCTTTAACAAGTTTTGGATTGGTTGGTGTTTTATATTCTAATTTATATTCTCAGGATTATCCTAAAGGCTTGCCAGATAATTTAAGGCCTACAAAATCTGTAAGCGAGGAGTCTCAAGATAAAAATAAAAAAGGGGCAAGTAATCAGGTACTGGTTATAATTATGACTTTAATCTTGATTGCTATCTTAATTGCTATCTGGGTTTATTCAACAAAAAATGGGTTGGGTACGATATTAAAATGAATAAAAAAGCTGCTAGCCTTCTTGTAAATATTATTATTGGTTTGATATTGTTGTTGGTAGTGACTACTGTTTATTATACTTTTTTTCAGAAGGTTAGCGTTTCTACAAAAGGAGCTGTTGTTGATTCAGCTTGTAGAGCTAGTTTAGACTTAACAGCTGCCAGAATTAAAGGGCCTTTTAAAACAACTTTAATGGAGTTTGGCCAACAACCAAGGTGTGAAACTTATGATGTTGTAATTACACAGAAAGATATTGGTTTAGTTAGTGATAGCACTGGAGAGAATGATCAGGATGCTATAAAGAGAATAATAGCAGAGATTATGACTGAAGGCATAGTTGTTACTACACAGGATAATAAAGGAAATCTAAAAAGAAGAGATGTTGGAGGATTATTTGCTACAGTTTCTAGAGGACAGAAACAATTCTTTGAAGATAGTGCTGGGAGGTTTTGCATGCCTTGGGCGACTATAAGTTTTGATAAAGATATAAAAGAGAAAAAAATTGAAGTTAGGAACTTTTTAAAATATCTTTATGAAACACCAATGGAATTTGAGAAAAAATCTGAAGAAGCTAATAGCCTAACATCTTATGCGGGTTATTTGAGTAATGTGCAGGGGGGTTTAGTTCCTACAGATAGTAAAGATGAAGGTGGGAATGTAATAAATAGACAGGATGGCGTTATTAGTGGAGAGGCTGGATTAAAACTTTTGGAGGAAAAATCAATAGACTACTTTAAGACTTTTAATGATGATGGAAGTTCTAGTAAGTTTGGTTTATTCTATATTCAAGATGTTAAATCTAATTGGGCATTAATTGGAACTGCTATTGGAATAGGTGTTGGAGTTATCTTAATCCCATTTACTGCAGGTTTATCTGGTGTCGCAGTCTTGGCTTCAACAGCTGTATTAATTCCTGCTGCTACTGGAGCTGGTATTGCTGGCTATGCTATAGGTGATTATGTAGAAGGGGAGGGCTATTATTATGCGGTAGTCCCAGTAGAATATACAGATGAAGGTGTTAAGGCCTTGGGTTGCGATTATCTTAAGTAAGGTTTATATAATCTATTTCTTTTTTCTTTTATATGAAAAGAGGCTTTGAATCTAATCTGCAGTTAGTCATAATCCTGGTTATAGCCCTATTGCTAATCATATGGGGAGTTTCTTTTATAATCGAATCAAAACAGAAACAAGAAGGATTAGCTGATAAATTTTCAGAAGGATTAAAAGGGCTAGGAAATACTTTTTATGAATCTGATTTTCTAACTTCTTCGGAAGAGTCGTTAAGTTATTTTAGCAGGAGTAATGATGGATAAGAAAGGACAAGAATCTAATTTAAAGATAGTTGTAATTATAATTTTCCTTTTGATATTTTTAGTTTTAGCTGTAATCTTATTTGGCAAGGCTAATTTTCTAAAAGACTTATTTTTAGGAACTAACCCTTAATGATAAAATTTATATATCCAGCAAATTTCTAGGTTAAATATGAAGGGAAAAAAAGGGGCAGAATATCTTTTAGTTATAGTAACTGTTGCAATACTCCTTCTTATTGGCTTAACCCTGGTTATTGTTTATACTCTTGGCGGATTTGCTAAATTAACTGGTGAAGAAGGGATTGGTAAGGCTCAAGCAGAGGCTAGGGCAGGTTTGTTAGGCGTTGATTGGGATGCTTTGACCAGTAAAGAGCAAAAAAATATAGAAAAAAAAGACCCTAAGATAGCAGCAGAGATTCAATTAAATACAGCCCAAGCTGCAATAGTATCTAAAGATTATGATGGGGCGAAAAGCCTAGCCAACGAGGCTAAAAAGTTAACACAAGACGCTGCTTCAAAGCTATCAGCTGAGGACTTAAATAACTTAAATGAAAAGGCAGATAAAATTCTTGCTGAGGCTGAAGCTGGAAAGAAGATCTTAGCTGAAAGAGATAGCATCTTAGAAGAACAAAAGACTAAGGTTTCGGAATCTGAGAGTAAAATTTTAGGATTCGAAACTTACAAAACAAGATTTAACAAACTTTTAACTCAAGAGAGTATAGCTATAAAAGGGGCTATAGGGAAAGAAAGCTTAGTCGACCAACTTATTTACAAAATTGTTACTGGAGGATTTAACTCCTTGCTTGCAGATGTTGATAAATTGGCTACTGCTAATGCTGCTGTTAAGGAAGAGATTGGTTACCAGAAATTGAGGGCTAATATTTATCTTAACTTAATTAAAATGTATTCTGTTGGGAAAGATCCAAAATTAGGCGGTGCTTATATTGCTTTTAACAATGATATTAATTTAAGAGTTCAAACGACTTACAATGAAGAATCTGTTTTAGAGGCTGTTGATTACTATGCGGCTATTTCTCGCTACAATACTGGACAGAGGGATAAAATCGTACTTTTGGCTTTGATGGGATTCTATAATAAATATCATAAAGATTCAAAACAGTTTTCACAACCTGTAATGGATAAGGTTCATGAAGTTTATTTGATGACTGCGAAAGTTGAATGCCCTAGTAGGTCTGAATCAGAAACTACTTGTAGGGCGATTAATGTAGACCCTGCTGAACAGAAAATAAGCTCTGAAGAAGCAAGAAAATATCCAAAAGCAGTCTGTTATTATGATTATAACGGGGGAAATGATTGTGATTCTTGTGCCCTTATAAAAGACCCTGATGCTTATGATGAAGAAAGCATGGTGTGGTTTGATCAATGTAAGCAAGATCCTTGCGGCATTTGTGGACCAGGTGGTTGCAAAGTTAATAAAAAGTGGTGGGCTATGTACCCTGATTGTGAATTGCCTTAATTTAGTCTTAGTTATTTGCCATCTTCAGGGATTTTATAGGAAACCATTTGATAAAAACATTTAAATACGAATGTAATATAAATATTAAGGTAAAGAGGTGCTAAATATGAATAAAAAAGGTCAGGGATTGCCTTTAAATGTAATTGTCATCGCTATCATTGTTGTCGTTGCTTTAGTTGTTATTGTTGCATTCTTTTTAGGAGCCTTTAGTAATATCGGCGGAAAAGCTGGAGCTACTACTGGAACTGCTTTGACAGGCACAGAAGCCGGTTTAGCTGTAGCAACTTGTGAAAATTTATGCAATCAAGCTAAGACTACATCTGCTTTAAAGACTATATTCTGCAACAAGAAATTTGATGTAGATAAGAATGGCGATGGTGAGATCAGGGATGGCGAAAAAGATGTTCCTTGTAAAGAACTTGTAGCTTGTAAGGACGTTGAAACTGGAAAGCCTGTTTGCGAAGCTGACACCCAACCTAAAACCACTTAGTTGTTATTTTACAAAATCTTTATATAATAGCTTTCTCTTTTTTTCTTTATGAATAAAAGAGGCCAGGAAAGCGTACCGGTTTTGTCTGCTTATGGTTTAGTTAAGACAATTATTGCTGTGGTATTATTACTTATTGTTATATGGATAGTTGCTGTTGCCTGCGATTTTGTTTCATTTAGTGAGTTAGATTCTGGAACTAAAAGAACTTTTAACTGGATGAGCGATAAAATTGATATTATGTCTAATGAAAGATATGAAAGTAAGGCAACAGGAAATGAGGAAAAATTTCCCATAGGTTCTATTAAGGAAGGATTAGCTATTGTCTGGTTTGATGTGAAACAGGATAATATTGATATTGATGGTGTAAGTGTTATTAGACCTCCTGAATGCGAAGGAATAAATATGTATGGATGTTTAGTTATTTGTTCTGTTAGTAAGATTGAATATGATTCTTGTAGCAGAAGTAAACTTTTAGGCAAGAGAATTCCTTATAATTCTGTTCTATATTACGAAGGCGAAGGCTTTAAGTGGGTTGGGCCTAAAAAAGGAGAGGTTGTTATTTCAAAGGATAAGGAGACTAAAAAGCTTAGCATATCTTTCTAAGACAAGCATAAACATTATAAATTAAAAACAATCTTTAATCCTTATGAATAAAAGAGGCGGAGTGCTTTCAGACAGCGCTTTGGAGATTGGGGCAGGAGTTCTAATTGTAATTATCTTTTTAATCTTTCTCAACTTTGTTGTTCCTAGAGCTAGTGGAGAAGGCTTTAGAGATGAGGCCATAGCAAAGGATATAGCCTTAAGCATCAAAGCGATAAGCTCTATATCAGAAGATATGGAGCTTAAATATACAATTCTTAGAGAAGTTGAACTGGAGATAAAAAATGGTTTTATCCAGGTTGGCAGCGTTAAAATTAATACTCTCTCTAATTTAGAAGCTGATTTTAGCAAACAAACAGTAAGTGCAAATCAACAGCTATTGATATCTAAGAGAGGAAATAAACTTGAGGTTAAAGTAATATGACTGAAGCAACAGGTTCTGACATGATGCTTATAGTGATATCTGTAGTTGTTATAACTTTCATTGCTTTTTTTGTAGCGACTTTTGTCAGCTCTATATCGCAGATTGACAGGCAGGATTATCCAGCAATGCTAGCTGTTGATAAGTTCAGAGTTGAGAATTGTTTAAAGCTAGATGATAAATTAATCTTAGATTTTAATAAATTTAACAGCGATACTTTGAAAAATTGCGTTGATAGCGGAGTAAGCATTAAAGTAAGTGATTTACAAGGGAAGGTCGTACAAGTAAAGGATTCAAAAGGCGAGTTAAGGGATGAGTTTAATTCTGAAAATGAATTGTCAAGAAGATTTCCTTTATGTGCAGTTAAAAAAGGCAATTATAAATGCAGAGACTTTTCTGGGAGATATGTTGTCTGGAATGAAGGGCTTAAGGATTATGTTTTAAAAATTGATATGGTGACTAAAGTTGTTTAATAAAAAAGGGATAGAGGCTAATGTAATGCTTTTGATAGTTGTTACTCTCGGATTATTTATTATAACTGGCGTATTTGCTTTGGTTTACGGAGTTCTTGGAGCAGTTGAGGATGATTTAAAGTTAAACGCCTATAGTAGTGCTGAGATTAGAACCTTGGATAATGAACTATATGCTACTTTGTTTGGAAGTAATAATCTTGCTGACATAATCATTCAGGGCGAGGTTTTGGATAGAAAAACAAATATAGATTCTGAGATAGAGAAAATATTAGCAAGATATAAAGATAATAAAGATAAAAGATTATATTCTCTTGTAATTAATTATAAGGACAAGCCATTAGTTTATGGAGAGGATCTTAGCCCGGATTTTTATCCTGGCAAGATAGAATCAAGTTTTAGGTTGCCTAGTTTAAAGGATGAATTCATTGAAGTTAAATTAATATCTGCATTTCCAACCTCATTTCATTACTATATGTATTATGGAGTAAATTATGGATAAAAAAGGATTCAGCAATATATTTTTCGTATTTCTATTTGTTATAGCTTTTGTGTTTTATATTGCTCCTATCTATCTGAAGCTAGGCTCTGAACCTGTAGCTGATGGAATTATTGGGGAAAGCGCCTTAGATTTAATTAATTCTTATGATACTGTTAATGACTTCAAGAGCTATTTGGATAAAAGCGTTGAATTAGCTTCTTGCCAAGCTCTTTATGATCAAGGAAAGAATGGAGGCTATTTAGATAATAAATGCGGGAAAGAAAAAGGCTATGTAAAATGGGATACTAATTGCAATCCTCTGGCAAGTTTAGAAGAAGATTATGGTGAATATTTTAGCCGTGAACTTGAAAAGCATATAGATTTTAAACCTAATTATGCCTATAGTTTT
>DAISWR010000008.1:0-14528 GCA_036826255.1 Nanobdellota archaeon
GTAATCCTGCTTATAGTGTTCTTCAATTTAGATAAAGTAAGGATAAACAAAAAACCACTGGTGATTAAAAATAAATTAACTTTTGCGATAATAATAGCCCTGCTAATAATCTTTGGCTCTATACTCATAACAGTAATACTGACATTTATCTTATTAGTAGTGTTGATATTACTGATTTATTTCTTATTTTCAAGAAAAAGATCATCCAGATCTTCTTTTTAGGTTAGCACTTGCACTTGGTCTTAACTTTTCAGCGCCTTTTCCTTTATTCATTAAACCCCTGCTTTTCTTTCCAGCAGAAGTCAAGCCTCTCCAGACCCTTCCTCTATGTTTCTCAGAAGAAATCCAACTAAGCTCATTATCATTTTTAATAGCGGGATGGCTGGGAATAACCATTATAATCTCATACCATTTGTGTTTACCATCCTCACCAACCCAATAACTATTTAGCACCTCAGCATTAACATATTTTTTATCAGCTCTTTGCTCTGCTACAACCTGGTAACTTTTGGATAACACTTTTCTAGCAGTAGCTCTTCTGCTTTTCCTTTTATTTTTCAAACTTCCTCTTCTTTTTCTTCCACCCTTGCCTACCCTAACCCTAACCACAAAAATTCCTTCTTTAGCTTTATAACCCAAACCTCTAGCTCTATCTAGCCTTGTAGGTCTGTCTAACTTAACAACAGAATTATTTCTCCTCCATTGTATCAGCCTTTCTTGATATAGCTTACCTAACCCTTCTTTAGGATTATCCCAAGCTTCCTTAATATGTCGATAAATTCCCATAACAATAAGATACTTAAGCATACTATTTATAAGTTTTACTTTTCTAAAATAATAGGGGCAACAAGTTAGCTAGTCCTGTTAGTATAAAAGCTAAAGCAAAGTCTTGCATAAAGAACATGAATATTAGCAGAAATAGAGCCCCTAAATGGATTAAAGTTTCTCTAAAAACAAAATATTCTATTGGATGCTTTTCAGCTCTATTATAGCTCATAGCATCAAAAGGTACTTCAACAAGAGCGTATGTTATTATATCCAAAGAAGCTATACTAAAAACCTGTAAAGCTGTTTTTATTGGAGCCCTTATAAACCATGTAAATGCATGCATTATAGAACCAACACTCATCAAAACTTTCTTATCAACTCTATCGCTCAACCTTCCTACAAAAATAAAGAAGACTACGCCCAATAAAGTAACAAAACTAAACAAAGACCCCAAGGACAAATAACTACCTAAAATAAGAAATATAAATATAGGCCATAATAGCACAAAAGCTCTTGATCTAATTCCAATTCCAAATAAAGCTATTCCTTGTTTTAATTTATCTTTAGAAATCAGTCTCCTGTAATTAAAATGATATCTCTTAAAGACCTCCCTACTCAAAAATAAAGGTAAAGTGCTGATAATAAGCATTATACTAACCAAGATAAACAAAGATTCAAAGTTAAAAAAAGTTAATATTAACCCTCCAAGTATTGGTCCTACCAACTCTGTGCTTTGAGGAATTATCTTCCACCAACTAGCTTCCTCTCCTCTATGTTGCCTATCACTAGATCTTACAAAATTAGTATGAAATCCCATCCAATAAAAAGCTGAGGCAGCCCCATGAAAGAAAGCAGCTAAATAAAAATAAGTGATTATTCCTTCTTTCAATATTACTAAGAACATCAAATAAAGAACTGCCAAAAACATTCCCAATAAAATAGAATGCTTCGCGCCTATCTTGGTTAAAGCTTTCCCAGCTATAAAAGTAAATAATATCCAAACTACTTCTGCGATCATAAAGAAGAGTATAACCTTTTTCAGAGGAAAACTTAAATCAATCAATAAATACAAAGGAAGAAAGATTCCAAACATAGAAACTGCTAAAGACTTGATAGCGATAAAAGAATATATCTCTTTAAGTTCTTTATTTAATGGGAAATTTATCAGCCTTAAGGTATGCATAAATGCCTCTTTTTTACTCCCAACATAGACTACAAATAAGATATATAAACCTTTTCGATAAAATATTTAAATAGGTAATAACAAAACAAATAGTAATAAAGGGAGAATATTATATGGCAAATATTACAAAAAATTTATTTAAGTTCGTTATTGGTTTATTAGTAAGCTTAGTTGGAGTTTGGTTAATAGTTACGTATGCGTCAGATGTTGTATTCTTAATAAAAATCTTATTTAAAGGCGGTATAGGCATCATTGTTACTTTAATAGGATTAGTAGTCTTATTATTAAGTGCATCAGCATTAAAAAGCGAATAATTCTCTTTTGATTTTCTTCCAAAAACCTTTTAAACTACTTCTATAAAACCTCTATATGGCTATCATAACAATAACAGAAATCCTGGCTTTAGTAATAGTTTCTTTATATCTAGGCTTTATATTCTCAGGCTTGATAACAACCAGAATAAAAACAGCTTATGATTACATGCATAAAAGGAGATTTGACCCTAGAGACTTCTGGTTTGCTGTTCTAGTAGCCTCCCCAGGCGTTATCTTACATGAATTAGCCCATAAATTTGTTAGCTTAGCATTTGGTTTAAATGCTATATTCGTACCCTTTTACAATAACCTAACAACCTTGATGATTGCAGGATTCAGCATTGTATTAAAATTAATAGCATCCCCATTTATGTTAATCGTCCCAGGATTTGTAAGCATAAGTGGAAATGTAACACCTCAAGTTTCAGCTATAACAGCTTTAGCAGGTCCATTAGTCAATCTAATCTTATGGGTAGGTGCTATTTACATCTTAAAGGAGAAAAAAGACCTAAAGAAAAAAACAACAGCTATATTATCACTAACAGCATTAATCAATAAATGGCTATTTATCTTTAATATGCTGCCTCTTCCACCATTAGATGGCTCAAAAGTATTATTTGGTCTAATACAAACTATTTTTTAAAAATCTTTTTTAGTTTTTTAAGAGAAAACTTCTTTCTTTTCTTGGGTTTAACCTGTTTCTTTTCTACTCTCTTCTTAACTTTTTTAGGGTTCTTTACTTTATTCTTCTTAATCTTATGTCCCTTTTTAGCCCCAGCTCCTCTTACTTTTTTCTTAGATCTTTTCTTAATTTTCCTAACTTTCTTCTTAACCTTTTCCTCTTCAACAGCACTAAGTTTTTCTAATTCAGCGATGTCCTGCTCAATTTTACTTATTTCTTTATTAGTATTCTCTATATTTACATAAGTTTTCTGCTCTTGCAAAAGATTACCGCATTCCATACATTTAAATCTAACTTCCATAGCACTTTCCAAAGTCATTCTTACACATCCAGAAGGGCATTTAAAAAATGCATCTGTAGACTCTACATTTAATCTCTTTTTTAATGCTTCTAGCATCTCTTTCTTTATAACAAGAAGAAGTTCTACAGCTCTTCTATTTTTAAAGCTCCAGAAATAATTATACCACCCTTTTTTCTTATCTTTTTTTCTTGTGAAACTAACCAGACTATGGGAAGAAAGGTCATAAAGCAAGGTTCTAATCTGATTTACAGTCAATTTCAGCTTCTCTGCCAGCTTAAACTCGCCAATATTGTCTTTTTCTTTTATTAAACGCACTAATGGTATAGCTTTGCTACCAACCAGCTGTTTTACTAACTCTTCTGCAAGTTCGTTACTAATCTTCATCAGAACTTAAGTAGACTGTAACAGACTATATAAAAATCTTTCCTTAGGTTGAGAATTAGTTTATCACTACTAAAGAATAATAAGAAAACCTTTATATAAAATCATTCTACCATTAATTTAAAGAGGAGGTGTTTACTTGGCATTATTTGATTTAGGCAAGAAAAAAGAAGCTATAGAGTTTCCTGATTTTAAGTTTCCAGAAGAACCGAAACTTCCACCATTACAACCAATAAAACCCTTTCCAAAGTTTCCTGAATTTGAGAAAAAAGAAGACGGGTTAAATACTTTAAATATTCCTATAAGAAGGCCTCCAATGCTTCAGGAGAGAGAGGTTGATAAAAGAATTCCGCTCTTCGTAAAGATTTCTAAATATAAAACAGTGATGTCTAATATACAATCTATCAAAGAAAAAGTGCAAGAATCTGAAAATATTCTAAACAAGCTAGATGTTATAAAGTCTGAAGAAGATAGGGAATTAGATTCATGGCATGAGAACCTAAATGAGATAAAAGAAAGGTTATTAGAAATAGACGAAAAATTATTTGAGATGGATTAAATGCCTAAACCCCACACAGAAAAACAAAGTGATGTGCATGTTCAGATAGAAGACCCTATTTACGTAAGAAAACAGATTCTAAATACAGCAATAAATGCTGCTGAAATACTAAAACATTACGAGGTTATAAAAGAAATAAAACATAGAAAAAAACAATATCAAGAAAAGTTAAAAGAGGTATTTAATGAAATACAAGAATTAAGGAATAAATTAGAAGGGGATTTACCAAAAGTCAAAGAGGAAGTGGAGCACAAGCCAAAACATGTGCCACTAATGACCCCTCTACCAAAAGAAAAAATCAGGGGCAAGATCCAAAAACAAAGAGAGTCTCATAAGAGTTCTGTAGATAGAGATATTGAAAGTATAAGGCGTAAACTAGACTTGTTATAAGCAAAGGATTTTTAGTTATAATAACCACAAACAACTTTTATTCCTAACCTTTAAAAATACGTATTTCTTTATTAATAAAATGGCGAATATACTCTATGGAGTTTCTGGAGAAGGATCTGGACATTCCTCTAGAAGCAAGGAGATTATATCCTATTTACAGAAAAAGCATAATGTACATGTTATCACATACGGAAAAGCATATGATTATCTAAGCAAGTACGTTAATGCAACAAAAATATATGGCTTGCATTTAAGCTATAAAGATAATAGGGTTGAGTATGTTGAAACTGTAAAAAATAATATAATTAACCTCTTTAATTCTTTTAGTAAATTTGAAGATTTGAGAAAGCTCATAAAAGACTTTAAGCCGGATGTTATATTTACAGACTTCGAGCCAACTTCTTGTTATATCTCACAATTATATAAAATACCGTTAGTTTCAATAGACAACCAGCATAGAATAACTAATCTAGACATAAAAGTTCCTGACAAACATAAAAATGACTTTAACCTTTGCAAATTCATTATTAATGCAATTATACCTCGGGCAGATTATTATTTAGTTACTTCTTTCTTTAAAGAGAAGATAAAAGAAAAAAATACTTTTGTTTTTGATCCAATATTAAGAAGTGAGGTTTTTAAGTCAAAGGCTTCAAGGAAAGATCATATTCTTGTATATCAAACAAGCAGATCAAACAAAGCTTTGTTTGGAGAGTTAAAGAAGGTTAAGCAGAAGTTTATTGTCTATGGCTTTGATAAGGACAAGAAAGAGGAAAATGTTACCTTTAAGAAGTTCTCTGTAAAAGGGTTTTTGGATGATTTAGCTTCATGCAAGGCTGTTATTACTAACGGAGGCTTTACTTTAATTACAGAAGCTCTTTATTTTGGCAAGCCTATTCTATCTCAGCCTGTACAGGGGCAGTTTGAACAGATAATTAATGCATATTACCTAAATAAATTGGGGTATGGCATGCATGTAGACGAGTTAGGTAAGAAGGATATTGAATTCTTTTTGAATAATCTTAAGGTATATGAGAGGAATCTTAGAAAGTATAAGGCTAAGGATAACAAAAGAATTTTTAGGAAGATTGAGGGTATATTGAGAAAGCTTTAAAAGAGGTATTTAGTATAGATATTATATTGGGGGATTTATGAAAAAGCTAGCCACACTTATCATAATAACTTTACTGATTTCTCTAGCTACTGCTAGTGCTAAGGAATATTACCTGGGAGTTGGAGATAAAGTTACTTTTGAAGGTAAAACAATTACTTTGAATAATGTTGGTTCTGGAGGCGCTATTAATATCGATATAGATGGATTGATTCTTACTATATCTGCATCAGCTACACAAGAAGTTGGAGATCTTAAAATACAAAATCTTGAAACATTTTATGATTCAAATGATGTGAGTCAAAGATCAGCAACTCTAGAGATATTTAAACCAGGAGTAGTTTGTTATCAAGATAATTTTTGTGAAGATAAAATAATAAGTTTTCATGGAGATACTGGGACTTATGGTTATAAAGATCATGCTGTAAAGATTATAGATAATGATTACGATACTATAATTATAGAAGTTGATGGAAAAACAGAAACACTTCAGGCTCCTTGGGTAGGAGATCTTTCTAAAACAGTGACTTTAATTAATGGATTGGGAGTTAGATATGATTACGGTGAGACTTATCTGTTATATCTAGGAGAAAATTTTGATAATTGTCTTTCTGATTGTCCTTTAGAGCAGGGGCAGGATTATAGAGTAATTAAAGCATTTTGTGAGAACGGAGAAAAAGATGAAGAAACTCATGAAGATGGTGTTGATTGTAAAGGACTTTGTTCTAAAACTTGTGGATATATAGGTATGCCTTGTGAAGAAGACAACGAGTGTAAATCAGGCTATATCTGTCATGAAAATAAATGTTTTGAATGTCCAAAGATGAATGTAACCTATTGTGAAACTGGTCTTTTTGTTCCTTTAGGTGAGAATGAATCAACAACTTGTAATTTAGGTTATACTTGTTGTGGAGATGGAGTTTGTGATGGAAAAGAGAATGAAAAATTATGCCCTCCAGATTGTTATACTGTCCCCGAAGAAGTTTTTTGTCCTCAAGATGCAAAATTATGTCCGGATAGATCTTATGTTTCTAGAGTAGCTCCAGATTGTAGTTTTGCTAAATGTCCTATAATAGAAAAGGAAGCTGAAGAAGAAGTTGAGGATGAGGATGATGACAAAGAAGAATGTGGTGGTTGCTTGGATGGAGAAGAATGTTTAGATATTGGCTCTAGGATGGGTTCTGCATATTGTAAAGATAAAGATTTTGTGAATAGACAGAAAGAAAATGGAGAAATTTGTAATAATGATTATGAATGTTTAAGTGATAATTGCTTAGATAATATATGTAGTTCTGTTGAAGAAGACTCTAATGAGGAAGAGAATGCAGAGGTAAAGGCAGTTAATGAAGAGCTTGTTAAGATCATCTCTTTTATTTTAAATTTCTTTAGATGGTTGTTGGGATGAGAAAAATAAGATTAATTCAAATATCATTTTTTATAGTTACTGTTTTATCTATCTTTCTTTTAAGTCCACCATTTACTGGCGCTGTTTCAAATGACCTTATTCAGAAAATAATAGAAGAAAAAAATATCTCCTTGTGTGGGACAGATCTTGCATGTATTGAAAAAGCCTCATACGAACTTAAGGACATCCAATTATGTGATCAATTTTCAAATGCTATTTATAGAAGAAGATGTATTTTTGATAGTGCAATTGCAACAGGGTATCCAAACAATTGTGATCCGCTTGAAGACCAGTTTAGAGAGAATTGCTATTATAAAATAGCCATAAATACGCTTAATAGAGACGTGTGTGGTAAGATAATCTGGTCTCCATCTTCAAAAGAGGATTGTTTTGCTTTTTTTGCAGATAAAGAATCAAAAGAGGACTGTGAAAATGCTACAGTAAAAAAAGGTAATTGTCTATGCAAAGAGGATGAATTCCTTTACGAAGAAGAATGTGAAAAACTTGAGTGTAAGTATAATGAATATCCTAGCGAACATAAATGTAAAAAATTAGAATGTAAAGAAGGAGAAGTTATATTTGAAAATTCTTGCGTGTCTGCTCAATGTAATGATTCTGATAAAGGTATTAATCCTAATAAAGTTGGAGTTTGTAAGGATGTTTATAGGGGAGAATCTAGCGAAGCCGAAGATCAATGTATAACTTCTAAAAATCTAAGAGAATTCTATTGTAAAGATAATCAATGCGAAGTTGAATCTTTTGATTGCGAGGAGTATTGCTATGAAAAAGGATTTTCTTATGGTAAATGCAAGGCTAATGAGAACTTGCAATTTGCTAAATGCGATTGTTTCAATAACGAGTTAAAATTATATAATTATCGACCCTCAGATTATGAGGGGGAATTAGCTTTTAATGTCTTGAAAAATTATATAATCTTTGGTATATACTTAACATTATTTCTTTTTATTATAAGTATGTTATTCTTTTTAAAGAAACTATATAACAAGTTAAGAATAAAAAAATTGATATTAATTCCTCTTAGTCTATGGAGTATATTATCAAGTCTTTTGTTCTACTTCTTATACTTAGATATATATATAAAAACCATAGGTCATTCTTTGTTACATCTAAGAATATTTTCAATAAGCTCTTTAATAATTATTAGCATAGTTAGTTCCTTTTTTGGTCTAGATAGGAGATTAAGGAGAGAGGATAAAGATAAGATATTCTCTTTTATTTTTAGTTCTAGTATTTTTAGTTTGATCTCCCTAATGATTATTAATTTTCTATTAAGAATTATAGATGCGTTGCCATATTTATTATCCTCTGAAGAAGGACCATTCAGTGTATTGTTATTTAGCATACTTATCGGATTCCTAGTAGGGATAATATTTAGTATAATCTTAGTATCCTTATCAAGTTTAATAGTAGAACTTTCTTTTGGTAAGGGTTTTATCCAAAATATAAAAAAATTAAATTGGAAAATTATCACTATTAGTCTTATAATCCCAATAATACTATTAATTGTAGGCTCACTAGCCCAGCCTTTGCATGGCTTTTGGTCTCCTAGGGGGGTAGATAGTTTTATGATGGATCTAGCACATGGGGAAGAAGCCATAGCATTTTACTTTTTTACCTTTTTAATGTGGATTTTAATAATTATCTTTTCTTTATTCCTTTCATTTATCATACCATATATCTTCTCTAAGAAATATCCGAAGACACATGGTATGGTAAGCTCTACAATGGTTATAATTATTATTTTACTTATTATTGTAATTCCTTTAATACCTACATTCATTGAGAACACCGGAGGAGATATTAAGACATGGAAAATGAATAATGAAGAAAAAATTAGAATACAGGGTTTAAAACCAGAATGTGGTAATGGTGTTTGTGAAGGAGGAGAACTTATGTTAACATGCGAAAAAGACTGTAAGCTGTCTGGGATTCATAATTATAAGTTGTGCGGATGGGGTAGTTCAGAGATTGTTGAAAAGGTTAAGATATTTGGAACTTCTAAAGCATTAAGACCATCTCCTTTATTAAATTCAGAACTTAAAGTTGAACCAAGGTGTGGTGTAGACATTGGTCTGAACGAATGTATTTATTGTTATGAGTTAAATGACGTAAGAGAACCCATATTTGAGATTCAAACAGATAGAAACTCAAACTTACCAATATGCAACTTTTTAAGGCTATACTTAATTGATGACATCAAGGAGGATTGTAACGAGAGCAAAAGCAAATATCTTAAAAATAAAGCCTATTATCCCTATGACAAAGAGTTATTTGAAAAGTATCTGCCCAATTAAATGAAACTTGAAAAAATATTTAAAAACAGCATAATAACTGGATTAGTTTTTTTTGTTTTATTAGAGTATATATTTTATTTTATAACTCGCCAATTGATCGTTAATTCAGAGTTTGAAGTAATCTCTTTATTTTCTTTTTTATATATCTCAGCTGTAATTTTTATATTATTGGCATTATCACAAAAGTTATTATCATCTAAAAAAGAAATAATAAGAAAATCTACTTTCTTAATAATGCCAATTTCAAGCGGATTATCTGTTTTAATTTTTATGCTTATATTTATTCCAGAAATATTTGCTGGATCGCAGTTTATTAATACTATGCCCTATACAAGCCCCTTGCCAGGGTATAGTAAAATTTCTATACTTAATAAGCTATTTACAATTTTATCCTATATCACCTACATCGCAATAATAGGATTAATCATAGGGTTAATAATACCATTATTAGTATTATTTATATCCAAATTAAAGTTTTTGTTTGATAGGCAAAATAAGAAGATAAAAAAATTTACTAAAATTGCTTTCTTTATTTTATTATTATTTATATTCCTATTTCCTACTTATAAAATTATGGATAGATTAAATATATTTGGTCTTGGACTGCACGAATATGCTACGTGTAGGGGTAGTACATGGCATATAGATGCTGCATATAAAAGACCTTTAATTTACGGAAAACCAGACGTTTTAATAACAGAAGTGGAAGAAAGGGGGGAATATGAATGTCATGTTATTAAAGATTATATTAAACCTACATTTGTAGTACTCGCTCATCCTGCCAGTCCCATTTGCCAAAATGCAATCGCAAAATATTACATTGACGATAAAGAATATGATACTTGTCACACCAAGGACGGACTATCTTCACCAACCCCTTATGACGAGGCTGTTCTTACTGTAGGACATAATTTAAAGCTAAAGTATTCAATACTATCTACACTCTATGAAAACGTATGCGAACACTATGTTTCAAAAGAGATGTGTTATAAAGAGCATGTGAACCTTACAAGAGGCGATGTGTCTGTTTGTAAAAAGATGGGTAATCAGAGAGAAAAATGTTATTTTAATTTTGCTATTGAAAAACAAAACCAAGAACTATGTAAAAAAGCTGGAAAATTTAAAGATAAATGTCTTTTAAATTTAGAACTGCTAAAAGAAAATCTTTCTCCAAAAGAGCTAAGAGATTATCTAGATACAAAGGTATCAAAGGAAATTAAAGTAGAAAGGGGTGCTATATATAATGTAGGCACTTTAGGTTTTGAATTAGGAGAAATAAATGTTGGAAATCTGGATAAGTACGATGTTAAGTCAGAAAAATTCCAATTGTATATCAATCATTATCTTGAGGCTGATAAGGGATGTATGGACGGTATAGGACCGACAGGATGGTGTTCATTAAATTTTATAAAACCTTTAGAAGTAGATGATGTCTTAGAAATAGTTTATGATGGAGAAACTGTGCTCGTGGTTAAAATTAAGAGGGTATAATATAGAGAGTTTTAGCTCCTTCTTTAATTTCAGATTTACAAGATCCACATTTGATTTTCGTTTTGTCACAATCTAGGTAAAACTATAACAAATTCATGTAGTAACTTAACTATCTTATAAACAAAAAGTTTATATAAATACGTCCTTCTTTTTCATCTTTATGTTAGCAGATAAGGATATGAAGTTAAAGTTTAAAGAACTTGCTTCTAAAAATCCAGAAAAATATTATCCAATAAAAGCTTTAGAAAAAGAGGGTTTTAAGAGAAAGCAGTGTATAAAATGTAAGATTTTCTTTTGGACAGCCAATGATTCAGAAGTATGTGGAGATATCTGCTCCGGGGGGTTTGGATTTATAGGAAACTCGCCGGCTAAATACAAACTAGATTACATTGAGGTATGGGATAAATTTTCAAAAATATTCAAGAAATTAGGTTACACTCCAATAAAAAGATATCCTGTTGCAGCAAGATGGAGGGGAGATACAGATTTTGTACAAGCATCTATTTACGACTTTCAACCATATGTGGTTTCTGGAGAAGTTGAACCACCAGCAAATCCTTTAACAGTCCCACAATTCTGCTTAAGATTCAATGATATAGACAATGTAGGGCTAACAGGAGCCCACTATACGGGATTTGTAATGATTGGTCAACATGCTTTTATGCCCCCTAAAGACTACAACCAGGAGAAATATTTTGAAGACATCCACACATGGTTAAAAAAAGGTATTGGAATAAAAAACCAAGAAATAACATTCCATGAAGATGGTTGGGCTGGTGGCGGTAATGTAGGACCTTGCATAGAATTCTTCTCAAGGGGTCTAGAGTTAGGTAATCAGGTCTATATAACCCATGAACAAACTCTTTCTGGATTAAAGGAATTAAATCTAAAAGTTCTAGATATGGGAATGGGTCATGAAAGGAATTCGTGGTTTACTCAAGGTACTTCAACAAGCTATGAAACAGCCTTCCCTACCGTAATTAAAAAATTAACAAAAGAAACGAATATAGAAGTAGATAATGAGTTAATGAAAAAATTCCTCCCTTATTCTGCTTTTTTAAAAGTAGACGAAGCTGATAATGTAAAAAAAGTATGGTTGGACATTGCTGAAAAGATAAAAATTGATGTAAATGAACTAAGAAGGAAAGTATTGCCATTAGCTGCTCTTTATTCTATTGCAGAGCACTCAAGATCTTTATTAGTTGCTATAGGAGATTCTGTTCTACCATCAAATATAGGTGGGGGATATAATCTAAGGGTTATTTTAAGAAGAGCTCTTTCATTAATAACGAAGTATAATTGGGATATTAATCTCCCAGATATATGTAAAGAGCATGCTAAATACCTAAAACCATTATTCCCAGAACTGAGAGAAACTCTCCCTCAAGTCCAAGAGATTCTAGAAGTAGAAAAAAGAAAGTACTTAAGCACAAAAGAGAAATCAGGGCAGATCATAAAAAATTTACTAGAAAAAGAAATAACAGAAGACATTTTGTTAAAGGTTTATGACACTCAAGGGATTTCTCCAGAATTAATCAAAGAAGAGGCTGAAAAATTTAATAAAAAGATCCACATTCCGGATAATTTCTATGCAAAAGTAACCAAAATGCATGAAAACATCCAGAAAGTAGAGGAAGAGAAAAAAGAAATGGGAAAACTCCAAGTAAAAAGACCTCCAGCAACAGAAATACTATACTATGATGATCCTATTGTAACAAGCTTTAAAGCAAAAGTCCTTAACATAATAAACGAGAAGTTTGTTATTCTTGATAGAACAGCTTTTTATCCTAGAGGGGGAGGACAAGAACCTGATATGGGTTTATTGAATAACGCAGAAGTCATTAATGTATTCAAACAAGGAGATGTCGTGATTCATGAATTAAAAGAAAATCCAAAATTCAATGAATTAGAAGAAGTAAATGGTAAGATCAACCTAATAAGAAGAAAGCAGCTTATGCAGCATCATACAGCTACCCATATAATTAATGCTGCAGCAAGAAAAGTTTTAGGTCATCATATTAATCAAGCTGGTGCATTTAAAGGAGAAGACAGAGCAAGAATAGATATTACGCATTACGAAGCCATAACAAAAGAGCAAGAACAAAAAATAGAGGATGAGGCTAACAGAATTATAAAAAGTTCTATAAAAGTAAAAAAAGAGTCTATTCCTAGAAACATAGCTGAAAAAGAATATGGGATGGCCATATATCAAGGTGGAGTAGTTCCTGGAAAAAATCTTAGAATAATAAACATTGTTGGCATTGATGTGGAATGTTGTGGTGGTACCCATACTAATAATACCTCAGAAATTGAGCTTATAAAAATCTTAAGATCAACAAAGATATCAGATAGTATAGTAAGAATAGAGTTTGTGGCTGGAGAAGCTGCAAGAGAAGAAATAGAAAAGTTCTCAACCATACTAAAACAATTAAGCAAGACTTTAGGCGTAGCACCAACTGAAGCAGTCTCAAGATCAAAAGATTTGTTTGAAAAATGGAAATTAGGCAGAAAAGCAATAAAAAAGGAGCAAAAAATCTTCTTAAAAGACTTACAATTATCAACTCCGGAAAAAGATGAGTTAAATGACGAAGATTCAATTAAAAAGATAGCTGAAATCTTCAAAACTCAACCAGAGCATATAGTTAAAACCGCAGAAAGGTTTATTAAAGAGCTAGAAGAATATAAATCTCAGCTTTAAAGAGGGTATTTATGATTAGGACAATAGAATATACAAAAGATAAAGCAAGAACAATAGATTTCTCAAAAGTAAAATTAGACCAGACCCAAGTTGCTCAAAGAATACTCCACTGGAGCGATTTTCTAGATCCTTCTGATGAGAACCTAAGAACCCTGTCAAAAGACTCTGGTTTCTTAATGACAGACCTAAAAAAATGTCTGGATGAAAGTGCAAGGTCAAGATTAATCCAGAGGAATAATTATACATTAGTCTTATTCAAAGCGATATCAGATGAAAACAGCATAGTAACCGTAGGTTTATTTCTCACGAGAACATCTTTAGTAACAGTGCATAAAGCCGGAATTAAAGCCATCGCAAGTATACAGACAGCTACATTATCAGAAAAGCCAATTACAATAATAAAAAACGGGAT
This sequence comes from Nanobdellota archaeon, assembly GCA_036826255.1. GTDB lineage: Archaea > Nanobdellota > Nanobdellia > SCGC-AAA011-G17 > JAGVZH01 > DAISWR01. The sequence goes on from DAISWR010000008.1 coordinate 14,011, forward strand.
TAATTATTTATTGCATCAGATCCTGCAGGAAATAGAGCTAGATTACTTTAAACTATTTGATGAAGTTGAAAGTGAGATGGATAAATTGGAAGAGAAGTTATTCAAAAAAACAAGAGCCAATATAATGCATGAAACATTTACAATTAAAAAAATAATGATATATTCCAAGCAAGCTCTTAATGCTAACAGAGAAACTTTAAATGAATTAGAAAAATTATTCCAGTCTAATCCAACAGACAAAGAACTTATTCATCATCTATTTAATGAGATAACGCAATTAATAGATGAAAATGCCTTATACCATGAAAGGCTAACCGGCATTGTAGATGCTTATTTAACAAAACAGTCCAATGATCTTAATGAGGTTATGAAATCTTTTACTGTTATTGCATCTTTGATATTGCTGCCTACATTAATAGCAGGAACTTACGGAATGAATTTAATCCTTCCATTAAGAGCTCATCCTCAGGGATTCTGGATTTTATTAGGCGTGATGGCTCTGGCTGTAACATTGATGT
>DAISWR010000009.1:0-5033 GCA_036826255.1 Nanobdellota archaeon
GCATTAACCAGTTTTGCATTTTTTAGTCTGGCTTCTAGTCTTAAATCAAATCCACCTTTTGTTTTATATACTCTTTGTAACATGGTTAATACTATCTAGTATACCTTTAAATTTTATAACGCCCTTTATAAATCTTTCATTTTAACACTACTGTAAAGTAACTAAATATACAAATCCTTCTTTAAAACTTTAAACCTAAAACTTAGCCCAGCGTTATACTATCGGTCGCTTCGCCCCCTCATTCGCCTTACTGGCTCTCACTTCGTTCGGTCAAGCAACAGTAGAGTTATGTGCAATATTACCCAGACACTATCCAAAGATTTATATATTGTTTTGTTATATCTTTTTAAGAGTTTAGGGGGGCAAAAATGAATTATAATAATAAAAAGTTTCTTTTTTTAATAAGTTTTTTAATTTTTATCAGTTTGAGTTTTAATGTTATTGCTGCAGATGTTTCTTTAACAGGAGCTGATACTACTATATATGACTCTATTGGTGGTGACCTAGTTGATACTTTTTTACCAGCATTGGGCTCTAACTTAATGCCTGAGACAGATTATTACTATGGAGTACATGGAGAGTCTTCTTCCGTTGAAATAATAGAAGGTGTACAGGTGAAAATTACTGTTGTAGGTCCAGCAAGTCTTGAAGCTGATATGGTTCATATTGATGAGTGGGGTTGGTATGACCAGGTTGATTTCTCTGTCAATGTATTTCACTATCCATTTGTAGCCCAAGAAGATGGCACACTTGTAGCTACCGGATCTTGTGTTGATGCAGACGACCATGTTTGTGCAGGTGGTACTGATGCATGGGAAGTTGAACCTGATGATGAATTTTTTAATGTTGATAGAATTAGTTTTGCATCAAATGCGCCTTCAGGAATATATACAATCACAAGGCAACTTATCGGACCATCAGAGGTCTCAGACGAATTTATATTAACTACATTATTGGATAATCAAGCACCAGTCACAACAAAAACATATGGTGATCCAAATGAAGAAGGACAGATTAAAGTACCAAGTTGTTGGGAAGGTGGAGATGTAATTGTAAATGATCATGTTATAACAACAGCCACAACAATAAATCTTGAAGCTGATGATGGAGAAGGCTCAGGAGTATATGGTACATCTTATGCAATATTAATCCCAGCTGAATGTGAACTTGGAGATGAAGTCGAATATGTAGGATTAGATGATAATAATCTTTATCAAAATTTTGAAGAGTGTGGAATTGCTATAGATAATCCTGAAACAGAAGAGATTGAAACACAAGCGTGTGTAGAAACCTGGTGGACTTTAGACTCTGAACAAATATATGAAGGTTCATTTATGGTTGGAGAAGAATCTATACATAAAATATGCTTCTTTTCTACTGATAACGCAGGAAATGAAGAAGAACTTAGATGTCAAGTAGCAGTAGTTGATGATAGTGCTCCTGAAGTCTCGGTGGGAATAGACCACGATATGATAGACACTGAGTACTATTCAGGCAATTCAGGCAGCTTTGACGATCCAAAATGCTCAGAATTTTCCATAAATGCAACTGACACCCATGGCATAGAGTCTGTTCACGTGATGGTGGATGGCGTAATCCAAGATATGGTTTACCCTCAAGTAACTGGACTTGAAGGCTTCAACGAAGAATCGTGGGATTCATATATATCAGAAGGCATACATAGCATGGCAGAAGCCACGCTCAACGAAGAAAGCGGTTCTTACATATATAAATTCTGCCCAGGAGAACATCTATACCATCTGTATGACAATGAAGTCATTTCATGGGATGGCTTGAAAAATCTTGTGTCAGAAGGTCTGAACCTAGGCACTTTCGAGTTTCCTGTAATAGCGACAGATGGTGTGGGCAAAGAGACTGAAGTTTTAGTCAGCCTTGACATAGTTGACCTAACAGTTCCACTTGAAACAGGATGGAACCTAAGATCAACACCAATAAAGCTTGACGGTAATATCTTCTGGTCCAACGAAAACATAGACGCTGTACTTAGATGGGATTCTCCTATGCAGGCATGGGAGCTAGTGACAGACAATAGTATAGCACCATTGGAATCACTGTACATACACGCAACAGATAGAAACCAGATAGGTATGATATTCGAGAGAAGTTTGACACCTCCTCCAGCAGATACACTTAATGTAGGATGGAACCTTGTCGGTACGACAAATCTCTTGTGGGACAGCCTACAAAATCCATGCCAAGAGGAATGGGATTGGCACAGCTCGGAACACTATGGATATGTTTACTATGGGGATCCAATATATCACTGGGGTAACCACTGGACACCTGAAGACGGCGATCACGACTTGGAGCACGAAGGTTATGTGTACGGTGATTGGATATGGCACTCAGGATACCACTATGGTTCAGCAGAAACATGCGAACAAGAACTTACTTACCTGTGGGACGACTACACATACATAGGTGAGGCATTCGGATCTCTTATCTACAATGCAAACGGAAACAGAGCACTTGAGACAGTAATAAGTCCATCTCAGTATCTCAGCTACGAAACTGACGAGGGATCATGGTACTTCAACCAGAACCAGTTCGTATGGACGCCTCGAATACAACAAACAGGAGCTGACCCAGAGAACTACTGGGATGAATCTGTCTATAACTTCGGCGGCTACTGGGTGTTCATGCAGAACTCAGACATGTTGCCAGGATTCACAACAACACCATTACCCTTAGATGGAGGAGACTAAAAATTATTTTCTTTTTATTTAAAATATTAAGAGACGCAAAAAGAAAGAATAACTAAAACAAAGGATTAACTAAAATGAGAATATTTAAAAAAAGAATATTCACTTTACTTCCAACTATATTTTTAATGATAGTTGTATTAGTTTTTAATGTATCTGCTCAAGAAGATAATAATCCGCAACTACCGCATTTATTTTACGGAACTTCTATGGTGGATGGAAAAGATATGTCCATAGGAACAGTAATAATTGCAAAAGTAGGCGGGGAAGAAAAAGGCCGAATAACAACTACAGAAGTTGGTAAATATGGTGGGATATCGGCAGATCAAGATAAACTTTTAATTCAAGGTGGTATAGAAGATGAAGCAATTATTGAATTTTATGTTTCAACAATTAAAGCTAATGAAAATGCCTTTTTTAAGAGCGGAGAAATTCAAGAATTAAATTTAACATGGGATCTTCCTGCGGGAGTAGTTGTAGGCGAAAGCAGTGGAGGAGGCGGTGGAGGAAATAGTGGAAATGATGGACCAGGACCAACACCAGTTGAAGCAGAATTGGAAGAGATTACTGAAGAGGAAGTAGTAGAAGAGCCAGCGCCAGCTGAAGCAACACCTGCAGAAGCATCTAATGCTCCAACAATACCAGCACCAACAGGTTTTGCAGCATTAACAGGTAATGTTATCTCTGCAATAACAACTCCTGGAGGGGCTATTGTGGCAATAGGAGGAGTTATTTTGGTTGCACTCGCTTTATATTCAGGATATTCTTATTTATTTAAGAAGAAATAAAGAATTAGGAAAGGCTAGTTTATTTCTTAAAAAATTTATTAATACTTTTAGCCCAGATTTCTCCTAACTTTACTTCCCAATTATTTATAAAAATAAAAGCAAAATCTATAAACAAGTTCTTTAAACCATAAGTTAGGGATTGTTGCAATGAAACAAGCATATTGGCAAACAGTAAGGAATGTAATAAGAGATTCAGACATAGTCATATACCTTCTTGATGCAAGATTTGCAGAGGAAAGCAGAAACAGGGATGTTGAAAGGCTGATAAAAATTAGTGGTAAAAAAGTGATATTCGCCTTTACAAAATATGATTTAACTGTTGGCAGCAGAATAAACTTACCTTATGACTTAAAGCCCTTTGTCATGGTATCAGCAAAAGATTTTCATGGAATTAGAAAACTCAAGTTAATAATAATCCTAGAGGCAAAAAAAAGAAAAATCAAAAGGCCAATAGTAGGAGTTATAGGGTATCCAAACGTAGGAAAAAGCTCTCTTATAAATGCCCTCACTGGAAGAGGCTCAGCAGCAACTTCAAGCCAGCCAGGACATACAAAAGGAAAGCAATACATCAGTGCAGGAAAGTTTCTGCTAATTGACACACCAGGAGTTATTCCTTTAAAGGAAAAGTTTGGGTTTAAGCATATCCAGCTTGCAGCAATTCCTTCTAGTATTGATGCAGATGTGGCTGCACTAAAACTTTTAGAGGAAAATCCAGGGATAGCAGAATCATATTTTGGCATTGCTGTTCAAGAGGACAAGGAAGAAACCCTAAAAGAGATTGCGATTAAAAAGGCGCTTCTCCTAAAAGGCGGCGTTGCAGATGTTAATAGGGCAGCAAAACTCATCTTAAAATTGTACCAGGAAGGAAAGTTTTAGGTAGGCAATTTTAGTAAAATATATAAAGCTTAATTCTTAATCATCTACCTTGTGGATAAGACAACAAAAACAGCAGAATGGATTCTTCGCATTGGAATATTTGGGGCGTTTTTAGGTCATGGTATTTTTGCGTTAGGCGTAAAGCAAAGTTGGATACCATTGATGACTGCTTTTGGTTTCTCTGAAGTGGCCGCATCAACATTATTGCCTTTTATCGGTATTGCTGATATCCTTGTAGCGTTTTTAGCTTTACTCTGGCCCATTAGGATTGTACTCATTTGGGCGACTATCTGGGGATTTGCTACAGCACTAAGCCGACCTGTTGCAGGAGATCCTTTCTGGGACTTTGTTGAACGTTCAGCAAACTGGGCCGCACCGCTAGCTTTACTCGCATTGCAGGGATTTCCAAAAAAACTGAAGGATATTTTTAAAGTTAGATAGTTACACAATTATAAGTGTGCAAGTTCTCAAAATTAATCACTTTAAGATAGTAAATATTTTAAAGAAAAGCCTATTTATTAAAAAGGTTTATAAACCCCAAAATGTAAGCCTAAAGTAAGATATAGGAGATTAAGAGGTTTCTACTATATGATACGGAGGAAATAAACATGAGAGAGTTTAATAGAGGCGGTTTTTCGAGTGAACC